>NZ_JBPRKH010000003.1:0-202659 GCF_051417515.1 Capnocytophaga sp. G1920 | reverse complement strand
CACCTTCCGGTACGGCTACCTTGTTACGACTTAGCCCCAGTCACTAGTTTTACCCTAAACAGCTCCTCGCGGTAACCGTCTTCAGGTACTCCCAGCTTCCATGGCTTGACGGGCGGTGTGTACAAGGCCCGGGAACGTATTCACCGGATCATGGCTGATATCCGATTACTAGCGATTCCAGCTTCACGGAGTCGAGTTGCAGACTCCGATCCGAACTGTGACCGTCTTTATAGATTCGCGCCTGCTCACGCAGTGGCTGCTCTCTGTAACGGCCATTGTAGCACGTGTGTAGCCCAAGATGTAAGGGCCGTGATGATTTGACGTCATCCCCACCTTCCTCTCGGTTTGCACCGGCAGTCCCATTAGAGGGCTCGACTCTACTCGTTAGCAACTAATGGCAGGGGTTGCGCTCGTTATAGGACTTAACCTGACACCTCACGGCACGAGCTGACGACAACCATGCAGCACCTTGAAAACTGTCCGAAGAAAAAGGTATCTCTACCCCTGTCAGTCCCCATTTAAACCTTGGTAAGGTTCCTCGCGTATCATCGAATTAAACCACATGCTCCACCGCTTGTGCGGGCCCCCGTCAATTCCTTTGAGTTTCATTCTTGCGAACGTACTCCCCAGGTGGGATACTTATCACTTTCGCTTAGCCACTCAATCCTTAAACCAAACAGCTAGTATCCATCGTTTACAGCGTGGACTACCAGGGTATCTAATCCTGTTCGCTCCCCACGCTTTCGTCCATCAGCGTCAATTAATTGTTAGTAATATGCCTTCGCTATCGGTGTTCTGTGTAATATCTAAGCATTTCACCGCTACACTACACATTCCAACTACTTCACAACCATTCAAGACCAACAGTTTCAAAGGCAGTTGCTCAGTTGAGCTGAGCGCTTTCACCTCTGACTTATTAGCCCGCCTACAGACCCTTTAAACCCAATGATTCCGGATAACGCTCGCATCCTCCGTATTACCGCGGCTGCTGGCACGGAGTTAGCCGATGCTTATTCGTAAGGTACCGTCATCAAACTACACGTAGTCCTTATTCTTCCCTTACAAAAGCAGTTTACAATCCATAAGACCTTCATCCTGCACGCGGCATGGCTGGATCAGTCTTCCGACCATTGTCCAATATTCCTCACTGCTGCCTCCCGTAGGAGTCTGGTCCGTATCTCAGTACCAGTGTGGGGGACATCCCTCTCAGAACCCCTATCTATCATCGCCTTGGGGAGCCGTTACCTCTCCAACTAGCTAATAGAACGCATACTCATCTTTCACCACCAAGGCTTTAATAGTTGTGTGATGCCACACTACTATACTATGGGGTATTAATCCAAATTTCTTCGGGCTATCCCCCAGTGAAAGGCAGATTGTATACGCGTTACGCACCCGTACGCCGGTCTCTGTTACCCGAAAGTAACTTCCCCCTCGACTTGCATGTGTTAGGCCTGCCGCTAGCGTTCATCCTGAGCCAGGATCAAACTCTTCATCGTTAAATTCTTTTATATCTTCTAACCGATCTTCAAGTTATTGACTTCAGGTTTCACTCAATCCTTTAAATCTTTTTTGTGCTGTACAACATTATGTCAAGGTACGTGTTGTTTTTCCTACTCCAGAGGCATTACTATCCTCTTTTGCGGGTGCAAAGGTATAACCTTTTTATTTACCTACAAAATTTTTATACTCTTTTTTTTGAAAAAGTTTTGTATGTTTTGGTAAGTGGTTGATTATTAATACTAATATTATAATCATTTTTGAGCTTCTTAGTGTTTTCTAACACGCTTCTCTTCTCTTACAAGTAACTACCAACAGTTAAACATACACTCACATTTTTATCTCTAACCTCTATAAGTAGTTTCCAAACTATCCTATCATAATAATTTTAGTACTCAAGTGTGATATAATACATAATCTGCTAATTTACCAAAAGACATATATTTTTTTGCATATTAGAAAAATATTGTATTTTTGTTCTCATAAGAACTTATTAAAATGAAGACACCTTACTTACTAATAGCCTTCCGTTTTTTATTAGCCCCTACCATACTGATCTTTTCTTATTACACTGAAGAATCAATAGCAAGGCTATGGATTATAGTTTTCATCATCCTCGGCTTGCTCTCCGATGTTTTCGATGGCATTATCGCAAGGCAAATGGGTATTAGTACAGTAAAAATGCGACGAATGGATAGCCAAACAGATTTAGTATTCTGGCTCTCTATAGGAATAGCGTGTTATCATCTCAACCCTGAGCTCATCAAGACGTATCGGTATGAAGTAATCGCTATTTTTATAATGGAAGGGTTATGTTATACTATTAGTTTTCTGAAGTTTGGCAAAGAAACCTGTACTCACGCTTTTCTCTCCAAGTTGTGGGGCTTGTGCTTACTTACAACATTTATCTCCCTCATAGGCTTTAGTCACGGAGGATTTCCCTTGCAATTAGCTATTTATTGGGGGCTCTTCTCACAATTAGATGTGATTCTCATCTTGCTTTTGTTGCCCAAATGGCAAAACGATATCCCTAGTGCCTATCACGCCTACTTAATAAGAAGAGGCAAAAACTTTAAGAAGAGTAAATGGCTTAATAGCTAAATACTCTTCTTTAATAAAAAATAAGGTTACCCTACTGATACTAATTCTACATCAAAAATAAGAGGTGCATTAGGTGGTATTACGCCTCCCGCACCACGACTGCCATAGGCGAGTTCTGATGGGATTATCAATCGGGCTTTATCTCCTTCGTGAAGAAGTAATATTCCTTCATCCCAACCTGCAATCACTTGTCCAACACCTACAGTAAACTGTAGTGGTTCTTTCCTGCGATAAGAACTATCAAACACGGTCTTGTCAAGCAACATACCTGTATAGTGCACGGCTACTTTTTGCCCTGCTTCTGCTTTTTTACCATTACCCTTGTGGGTAATTTGGTAATATAAACCACTATTCGTTTTCTCAAAACCTACTACTTCTTTGGTGAAGGCTTCTTCGGCTTTGCGTTTCTCTTCAGCCAAACGAGCTGCTTTGGCTTCATTAAAATCATTGAAGGCTTTTAAGGTGTCCCATTTTTCTGCCTCCTCTCCTACTCTCACTATTTCTACTTTTTCAATCTTATCACCTTGTGCAATCGCATCTACTACTTCTTGTCCTTTCACAACTTCACCAAACACCGTGTGCTTGTTGTCTAGCCAAGGGGTGGCTACGTGCGTAATGAAAAACTGACTCCCATTCGTACCTGGTCCTGCATTCGCCATCGAAATGACTCCTGGTTTATTGTGTTTGAGTTCTGGGTGAAATTCATCATCAAAACGATAACCTGGGTCTCCTGTGCCAGTTCCTAACGGACAACCTCCTTGTATCATAAAATTAGGAATCACTCGGTGAAAAGTAAGTCCATCGTAATAAGGCGTACCAAGTGGTTTTTGTGAGTTCTTCATTTTCCCTTCTGCAAGAGCTACAAAATTCCCTACCGTAGCAGGCGTTTTCTCATAAGTAAGACGAAGTAAAATAACTCCCTTCGTGGTAGTTATCTTTGCATAAATACCATTTTGCATTTTTTATCTTTTAATGTATTAGAGTGCAAAATTACACCAAAATTCCTAAATCACCAAATCACTATTACATTGCGTTCCTAATTCTTTCTAATAGTTAGCCAATGAATTTTTCTCTAATACTCAATAAAAAACAAGAAAGTAGAGACAAAAGATTCGTCCCTACTTTATGAGATTGTTATAGAAAAGATTTTATTCTTCTTCTGAAATAATATTGATATATGGTTTGAAACCTTCTGCTTTTTTATACACCTCTGCTCTTCCTTTAGGTACATAAATATGTCCTTTTACAATAGGTTCATAAGCTTGCTTTACATAATTGAGCTCTGAGCCAAAAATAATTGATATTGTTGGAGGAGTTTGTCCTTTAAAAGTTACACTACTTAACTTTTCACAAGAATCAAAAGCTGCACTTGCAACATTCAGTACGTTCTTAGGAATAGTAACTGAAGCAATTACTTTGTTAGAATCAAATGCGTTTCTTCCAATGGCTTGTAAGCTTTCAGGAAAGTTGAGAACAGGAATTTGGCACTCAGAAAACGCTTTATCATCAATGGTAATAAGTCCTTCTGAAAACTGAACAGAAGTAAGTGAAGTTTCAGCAAAAGCGTAACTACCAATTACTTGGACTCCTTTAGGAATAACAATACTTTTGAGTTTAGTTTTATAGAAAGCTATGTTATCAATACCTGTCAGTCCCTTAGGTAGTGTGATACTTCCTAAGTTTTTGTGTTGATAAAAAGCACCCTTATCAATGGTTTTTACATTTCTAAGTACCGCATCAGCTTGCATATTGAGCACTGCTGTGTTCTCGTTTTTCCACTTTACTAAGGTGAGTCCATCTGCACTCAATTCATAATCAGAAGCAGGAATAGTAACAACTTCTTCATCATTACCCCACCAAGGCTTTAATAGTTGTGTGATGCCACACTACTATACTATGGGGTATTAATCCAAATTTCTTCGGGCTATCCCCCAGTGAAAGGCAGATTGTATACGCGTTACGCACCCGTACGCCGGTCTCTGTTACCCGAAAGTAACTTCCCCCTCGACTTGCATGTGTTAGGCCTGCCGCTAGCGTTCATCCTGAGCCAGGATCAAACTCTTCATCGTTAAATTCTTTTATATCTTCTAACCGATCTTCAAGTTATTGACTTCAGGTTTCACTCAATCCTTTAAATCTTTTTTGTGCTGTACAACATTATGTCAAGGTACGTGTTGTTTTTCCTACTCCAGAGGCATTACTATCCTCTTTTGCGGGTGCAAAGGTATAACCTTTTTATTTACCTACAAAATTTTTATACTCTTTTTTTTGAAAAAGTTTTGTATGTTTTGGTAAGTGGTTGATTATTAATACTAATATTATAATCATTTTTGAGCTTCTTAGTGTTTTCTAACACGCTTCTCTTCTCTTACAAGTAACTACCAACAGTTAAACATACACTCACATTTTTATCTCTAACCTCTATAAGTAGTTTCCAAACTATCCTATCATAATAATTTTAGTACTCAAGTGTGATATAATACATAATCTGCTAATTTACCAAAAGACATATATTTTTTTGCATATTAGAAAAATATTGTATTTTTGTTCTCATAAGAACTTATTAAAATGAAGACACCTTACTTACTAATAGCCTTCCGTTTTTTATTAGCCCCTACCATACTGATCTTTTCTTATTACACTGAAGAATCAATAGCAAGGCTATGGATTATAGTTTTCATCATCCTCGGCTTGCTCTCCGATGTTTTCGATGGCATTATCGCAAGGCAAATGGGTATTAGTACAGTAAAAATGCGACGAATGGATAGCCAAACAGATTTAGTATTCTGGCTCTCTATAGGAATAGCGTGTTATCATCTCAACCCTGAGCTCATCAAGACGTATCGGTATGAAGTAATCGCTATTTTTATAATGGAAGGGTTATGTTATACTATTAGTTTTCTGAAGTTTGGCAAAGAAACCTGTACTCACGCTTTTCTCTCCAAGTTGTGGGGCTTGTGCTTACTTACAACATTTATCTCCCTCATAGGCTTTAGTCACGGAGGATTTCCCTTGCAATTAGCTATTTATTGGGGGCTCTTCTCACAATTAGATGTGATTCTCATCTTGCTTTTGTTGCCCAAATGGCAAAACGATATCCCTAGTGCCTATCACGCCTACTTAATAAGAAGAGGCAAAAACTTTAAGAAGAGTAAATGGCTTAATAGCTAAATACTCTTCTTTAATAAAAAATAAGGTTACCCTACTGATACTAATTCTACATCAAAAATAAGAGGTGCATTAGGTGGTATTACGCCTCCCGCACCACGACTGCCATAGGCGAGTTCTGATGGGATTATCAATCGGGCTTTATCTCCTTCGTGAAGAAGTAATATTCCTTCATCCCAACCTGCAATCACTTGTCCAACACCTACAGTAAACTGTAGTGGTTCTTTCCTGCGATAAGAACTATCAAACACGGTCTTGTCAAGCAACATACCTGTATAGTGCACGGCTACTTTTTGCCCTGCTTCTGCTTTTTTACCATTACCCTTGTGGGTAATTTGGTAATATAAACCACTATTCGTTTTCTCAAAACCTACTACTTCTTTGGTGAAGGCTTCTTCGGCTTTGCGTTTCTCTTCAGCCAAACGAGCTGCTTTGGCTTCATTAAAATCATTGAAGGCTTTTAAGGTGTCCCATTTTTCTGCCTCCTCTCCTACTCTCACTATTTCTACTTTTTCAATCTTATCACCTTGTGCAATCGCATCTACTACTTCTTGTCCTTTCACAACTTCACCAAACACCGTGTGCTTGTTGTCTAGCCAAGGGGTGGCTACGTGCGTAATGAAAAACTGACTCCCATTCGTACCTGGTCCTGCATTCGCCATCGAAATGACTCCTGGTTTATTGTGTTTGAGTTCTGGGTGAAATTCATCATCAAAACGATAACCTGGGTCTCCTGTGCCAGTTCCTAACGGACAACCTCCTTGTATCATAAAATTAGGAATCACTCGGTGAAAAGTAAGTCCATCGTAATAAGGCGTACCAAGTGGTTTTTGTGAGTTCTTCATTTTCCCTTCTGCAAGAGCTACAAAATTCCCTACCGTAGCAGGCGTTTTCTCATAAGTAAGACGAAGTAAAATAACTCCCTTCGTGGTAGTTATCTTTGCATAAATACCATTTTGCATTTTTTATCTTTTAATGTATTAGAGTGCAAAATTACACCAAAATTCCTAAATCACCAAATCACTATTACATTGCGTTCCTAATTCTTTCTAATAGTTAGCCAATGAATTTTTCTCTAATACTCAATAAAAAACAAGAAAGTAGAGACAAAAGATTCGTCCCTACTTTATGAGATTGTTATAGAAAAGATTTTATTCTTCTTCTGAAATAATATTGATATATGGTTTGAAACCTTCTGCTTTTTTATACACCTCTGCTCTTCCTTTAGGTACATAAATATGTCCTTTTACAATAGGTTCATAAGCTTGCTTTACATAATTGAGCTCTGAGCCAAAAATAATTGATATTGTTGGAGGAGTTTGTCCTTTAAAAGTTACACTACTTAACTTTTCACAAGAATCAAAAGCTGCACTTGCAACATTCAGTACGTTCTTAGGAATAGTAACTGAAGCAATTACTTTGTTAGAATCAAATGCGTTTCTTCCAATGGCTTGTAAGCTTTCAGGAAAGTTGAGAACAGGAATTTGGCACTCAGAAAACGCTTTATCATCAATGGTAATAAGTCCTTCTGAAAACTGAACAGAAGTAAGTGAAGTTTCAGCAAAAGCGTAACTACCAATTACTTGGACTCCTTTAGGAATAACAATACTTTTGAGTTTAGTTTTATAGAAAGCTATGTTATCAATACCTGTCAGTCCCTTAGGTAGTGTGATACTTCCTAAGTTTTTGTGTTGATAAAAAGCACCCTTATCAATGGTTTTTACATTTCTAAGTACCGCATCAGCTTGCATATTGAGCACTGCTGTGTTCTCGTTTTTCCACTTTACTAAGGTGAGTCCATCTGCACTCAATTCATAATCAGAAGCAGGAATAGTAACAACTTCTTCATCATTACCTTTGTCCTTTTTACAAGCAAAGAGGGCAAAAACTGAAAGGAGTAATAAAAATTTTTTCATTGTATTATTAGTTTTTAATTATTGGTGGCAAAGATACAAAACATTTTACAATATAGCAAATATTAGTCTTTAGTTTTATATCGCTACTCATTTTCTCATTTGCTAATTTGCTAATTCCTGCAATTTCTTCAGCTCATCTCTGTACTGTGCAGCTTTTACAAAATCCAGCTCTTTGGCAGCTACCTCCATCAGTTTGCGGGTTTCTTTGATTTTCTTTTCCAACTCCTTAGCCGATAAATATACCGATTGCGCTTCGGCAGCTGTGCGCTCTTTAAATGAAGGATCGTAGTGAAATTCGGTTATAGGGCTCTTGCTGAGGCTATTCTCTATTTTCTTGTGCAAAGGCTGAGGTGTGATGTTGTGCGTCTTGTTATAGTTCATTTGCTTTTCACGGCGGTAATTGGTGTCGTCAATGGTACGTTGCATACTCTCAGTAATCTTGTCGGCGTACATTATTGCCTTACCATTCACGTTGCGAGCAGCCCGCCCTACGGTTTGAGTGAGCGAACGAGTAGAACGCAAAAAGCCTTCCTTATCAGCATCGAGGATAGCTACGAGCGACACTTCGGGCAGGTCTAAGCCCTCACGGAGGAGGTTTACCCCTATGAGCACATCGAAAAGTCCTTTGCGCAGGTCTTGCATAATCTCCACACGCTCTAATGTATCTACATCACTGTGAATGTAACGACACCTAATACCAATGCGAGTGAGGTATTTGGTAAGCTCCTCTGCCATTCGTTTGGTGAGGGTGGTTACCAATATACGCTCGTCTTTTTCGGTGCGCACTTGTATTTCCTCCACGAGGTCATCTATTTGATTGACACTGGGGCGCACTTCTATTTCGGGGTCGAGCAATCCTGTGGGGCGTATCACCTGCTCTACGTACACGCCTTGCGTTTGTTGGAGCTCATAATCGGCAGGGGTAGCACTCACGTAAATCACTTGGTTTTGAAGCGCTTCAAACTCCTCGAATTTCAACGGACGGTTGTCCATTGCAGCGGGCAATCGGAAACCGTATTCCACCAAATTTTCCTTACGACTGCGGTCGCCACCATACATCGCGTGCACTTGTGAGACGGTTACGTGACTCTCGTCGATCACCATCAAGAAATCTTTAGGGAAATAATCTATGAGGCAAAACGGACGAGTGCCGGGTTCTCTACCATCCAAATAGCGGGAGTAGTTTTCAATACCCGAACAATAGCCTAATTCGCGTATCATCTCAAGGTCGAACTCGGTACGTTCTTTCAGCCGTTTGGCTTCTAAGGGTTTGCCTAAAGCCTCAAAGAACTCTACTTGCTTCACCAAATCTTGTTGAATGTTCCATATCGCTTTTTGGAGAATATCGGGAGAAGTAACGAACATATTAGCGGGGTAGATATTAAGGCTCTGGTAGTGGTCTAACACGTGATTAGTAGTAGGGTCAAACTGTTCTATCTCTTCAATTTCATCGCCAAAAAAGTGAATGCGGAAGGCGTTGTCGTCATAACCTGGGAAGACATCAAGCACATCGCCTTTGATACGAAAATTGCCGTGCCTAAATTCGGCAGTTGTGCGGGCATAGAGACTTTGTACCAATCGATGCATCAGCTTGGTACGAGGGAGTATATCGCCCTGTTTGAGGGTGATTACATTCTTTTGAAATTCGACAGGATTACCGATACCATACAAACACGACACCGATGCCACAACCAATACATCGCGTCTGCCCGACAGCAAAGCAGAGGTCGTACTGAGACGCAGTTTTTCAATTTCATCATTAATAGAGAGGTCTTTTTCGATATAAGTCCCTGTGGAAGGTATATAAGCTTCCGGCTGATAGTAGTCGTAGTAAGAAACGAAGTATTCCACCGCGTTATTGGGGAAGAAAGCCTTAAATTCAGAATACAACTGAGCCGCCAGCGTCTTATTATGTGCCAACACAAGAGTAGGACGCTGAATGCGTTCTACCACATTAGCGATAGTAAAAGTCTTTCCAGAGCCCGTAACGCCTAATAGCACTTGGTACTTATCGTTGCGCTCTATATCTTTTACCAATTGGTCGATAGCCTGAGGTTGGTCGCCCGTAGGGGCAAAGTCAGAAACTATATTGAATTTCATTTGATTTAACCATAAATAAGAGTGCAAAGATAGTGAAGAAAACTGAAAAGTAAAAATTATTTCACGCACATAGCTCAGAGACTCTAAATACTAAAATCTAAATTCAAAATTTTATAGTCTTTTCTCGTCCATTTATTCACCTCACCTTTGCTTTACTTTCGATTTATTACCCTCAAAACTGCTTCTCTCTCTTAACTCTTAACCCCTCACTATTAACTCTTCATACACCCTTTCTATACCAATCGTCCAAGATTCGTATAAGCTTCCTATAAGCTCTCTATAAGCTAACCCCACCCTCCTTATAGCCTTTTTTCACCAAAAATCCTTCCTCCCTTCTTCCGAACTTTTCCGTTTCCTTCCGAATCTTCCTAACAGCCCCAACACATCGCTTTTGCAGTACACACTTTGCCAAAGTTAATTGCCCGTCGTGCTACGACCTTTGACAAAGTTAATTGCTATTATTTATTGCTATTATCGGTATTATTGGCATTTCTAGCATTATTGTCATTTCCTCATTTTCTAATTTTCTAATTTCCTCATTTTCTAATTTCCTCATTTTCTAATTTGCTAATTTCAGTACCCATATCGCTCACCCCATAGTTTTTTGAGATAGTCACGCAGCGCATTTTCACGTGGATTATCAGAGGGTTCATAAAAGGTTTCACCTTGCAATTCATCAGGGAGATAGTCCTGAAAGGCAAAATTGCTCTCATAATCGTGAGCATATTGGTAGTCTTTGCCATAGCCGAGCTCTTTCATCAGTTTGGTAGGGGCATTGCGCAAGTGGATAGGTACACTCAGGTCGCCCGTTTGCTTTACCACTTGTTGGGCTTTGTTGATCGCCTTATAAGAAGCATTGCTCTTAGGCGAAGAAGCGAGATATATAGCACACTGACTTAGGATAATACGCGCCTCGGGGTAACCAATGGTGGTTACTGCTTGAAAGGTGTTGTTAGCCAAAATCATTGCAGTAGGGTTAGCATTGCCTATATCTTCGGAAGCGAGAATAAGCATACGGCGTGCGATAAACTTCACATCTTCACCGCCTTCAATCATTCGTGCCAACCAATAGACCGCGCCATTGGGGTCACTGCCTCGTATCGATTTGATAAAAGCCGAAATGATATCGTAATGCTGTTCACCTGTTTTGTCGTAGAGTACGGTATTTTTCTGCACCAATCTGAGGACGCTGTCGTTCGTAATCACCACTGGTTCACCTTCAGGAGTCGCATTGACGATGAGCTCAAAAGTGTTCAACAATTTGCGTCCGTCGCCACCTGAGAGTCGCAAAAGAGCTTCAGTTTCTTGCAGTTCAATATTTTTGGTTTTAAGAATAGCATCTTGGGTAATGGCATTGTGAAGCAGTTGCTCTAAATCTTTGCGCTCAAAAGCGTTCAGTATATACACTTGGCAACGAGAGAGTAAGGCGGGAATCACCTCGAAACTGGGGTTCTCGGTAGTCGCCCCAATGAGGGTAATCCAACCTTTTTCGACGGCTTGCAAAAGGGAATCTTGCTGGGTTTTATTAAATCGATGAATTTCGTCTATGAAAACGATAGGGTTTTGGGTAGTGAAGAGTCCACCGCTTTGCTTGCTTTGGTCAATTACTTCGCGCACTTCCTTAATCCCTGAACTAATGGCACTCAAAGTATAGAAAGCGCGGTTGCTTTGGTGCGCAATGATGTTTGCCAGCGTAGTTTTACCCGTACCTGGGGGACCCCAAAAGATAAGCGATGGCAAGAGACCGCGTTCTATCTGCTGGCGCAAAGCCCCTTGAGCCCCTACTAAGTGCTCTTGTCCCACATATTGCGCTAAGGAAGTGGGGCGCATACGTTCTGCTAAAGGAGAAGACATTGATATAATGATTAATGTTTAATGATTAATGAAATCAACTTTGCCAAAGTGTAGCAATGTATAAACTGCCTGTCGTGCTACGACTTATTTTGTGATATTGGTACTAGAAGCAGAGCCGATGCCTACCACCTCGTCGTAGAGAGCACCAGGAGCGCGATAGTACACTAGCACGAGGTAAGTGTTTTCTGTTTGTTGAAAATTACCACTTATTTCGTTAAAATCAACTGCGTTGCCTGCTTTGGTAGCAAACTTATAGTTGTAAAACCCTTGTTTGAGAAGTACTTTCCCTTTGAAAAGACCGTCTTTTTCGTCATAAGTGAGTTTGTATTCATCACGGAGTTCGTAGTTGCTAAACTTGCCGTATACATAGACTTCTTTACCCCAAAAAGTAGATTTACCTTCTAAGGCAAAATGCACTTGGGTGTAATCGGCTTCGTTGCTGGGGTTCATTCCGTTGATAGTGGTTACCAAGAAATCACCATTGATATCGGGGTAATAAGTATAGACATTGCTCGCACGGCTTACATTGGTAAACAAGTAGCTATTTACCCATTTGTTTCTATCCAAACGATAGACTCCCGATGCAGGCACGTGTATATCCTTGCTATCAAAATAGAAGTATTCATTGCCTCCCCAGAAAGCCGTTTCGCGGTCGTAGCGATACACGAGGTCGTTGCCCATCACGTACTGAGGTTTTACCCCCGTTATAGCCGTATCCCAACGGTAGTTTTGCAGTATAGCTACTTTCACCGCTACATTAGGATTATCAAGTCTAAAATCTTTCTGCTTAATAGTGAACTGTACCACTTGTTGGGTATCGAAGTACTGCAAATCGCGAGCGCGTTTTACTTCGGTGAGTACATTCACTTGGGGTGTATAGAGCACAAATCGGCGTGAAAAGAGCTCTGTGCCATAACTATCGGTGATAGAGAGCATATAGTTACCGCTGAGAGTGATTTTAGTGAGTTCATTAGGGAAAGTAAGACGGTAATGCGAATAGCCTTGCAGGGTACCGTAGGAGTTACTCTCGGGCTGTACTGGTTGGTTATCAATGCCTTTAAGGTATTCGCTTTTCAGTAGAGAAGAGGCAGACCAATCGGCGTTGCAATGAGTGATTTTGTAGTAATAAGTCTCCTCATTACCCCCGAGGTCGTCGAACTGCAAGCTAAACGATTCGTTACGGCGTACGATAGGGAATTGGTTTTTATCGTTGCCGTTAGCTTTGAAGATAATCGTTTTGATATAATCAGGTGGTGTTTTCTCCACCAGCGGTTGGGCTTGCATTGCCAAGGGAAGTAGGAGTAAAAAGAGAAGTTTTTTCATAATTAAATATTTATATTTGTCTTAGGTGTACTATTTTTTATTTAGTAAAATAAATATTCTCCACAAGAATAGAACTCACTTACTTCACTCCGTGCATCAGTTTCTTCACAAACGGATTGATAAGAATAATGAGTACCCCTGCTACAGCAGGCACAATGGTAAATATCAAAAAGAAAGTACTCAAACTGTACTCACGGGTGATATTCTCTATCTGTCCGCCCAGTACAGCTGCTAATTTATGACCAATAGCTACAGCAAGGTACCATACCCCAAACATAAATGCTATCATTCGTGCAGGTACAAGCTTCGAGACGTACGAAAGCCCCACAGGCGATAAGCACAACTCACCCATAGTGTTAAACATATAAGCAAATACAAGCCATAACATACTCACCTTTACTCCGTGAGTTACCCCGTGAGAGCCTAAGGCGAGTAAACCAAATCCTACTGAGAGCATCAGCAGTCCGATGCCGTATTTCTTCGCAGCAGGTGGATTATACTTGCTATCCCACCAACGTGAGAACAAGCTCGCTAAGGCAATAATGAAGAAAGAATTCAGGATAGAAAACCACGATACAGTCGTCTCTACCCAGTTATCGCGCTCTTCTTTCACTTGCGCAACTATCAGCCCGTTGTCAGTATTGAGCTCTGCTCCCCGCTGTTTTGCCCACTGTTCCTTTTCGGCATCTACATAGCCAAACGAAGTGTTTTTGTTGTTCTTGCTCAGCAATTTTATCTCTTGCCCTACTTTTAGGTGATAATCAGCTACTCCTATGATAGTAGTACGTTCTACGATTTTCAAATCAGGGCGAGCGACTCTGTTTTCTTCAGTAATAGGGATATAAGTAGTTCTGCCCTGTGTATCGGTTTGTTCATAGGCTTGATAACTCACACTGTAAGCTGTAGTTTTGAAGTCGCGTTGTAGCATCCACGAAGCGATGCCCCATACAAGACTAAAGCACAGCAATAACACTACTACGGCAGGAAATATCTTTTTGTAGGTTTTCTTTACTAAAAGGAAAAGTACGTAAGTAATCAGTAATAGTGGAATCACGGTGAGTAGTGCATTGAAAATGTTGTAAAGTACTGCCCAATTACCCTGTAATTCACGCTCTATATTGTCCCGTGCAAAAATCACTAAAGACGAAGCCCCTTGTTCAAACGACAACCAAAAGAACACCACAAAAAAGGCAAAGATGACCACGGTAAGCATACGGTCGCGCACTATCGTAGTATAACGCATTATGCGACTACCTATCAGGTAAAAGAAAGCTATTAAGCCTACAATCACCATCACATATTGCCCTTTAAGCCCTGACGTAGCAGCCCACCCGAAGAGGTCGATGCCCCATATTTTTGAGAGAGGGTCGTTTAGTGCATAGCCAATACCTATGATTGCCGAAAGTGCTACCAATATTTTATCTACGGTAGTGAAAGGATTGAGTTTTTCCTCTTCTTGTTTTGCATCACTTGTAGTCTCTTTTTTTTCTTGCTTGCGTGGCTCACTTCCTATTGAACCAAATAAAGGTTTGGCAAACCAAAACTGTATAGTCCCCAAGAGCATAAACACTCCTGCTAAACCGAAACCCCAACTCCACCCAATGCGTTCTGCTAAGTAACCGCAGAGCATCATTCCAAAGAAAGCTCCAGAATTTACTCCCATATAGAAGATGGTATAAGCAGCATCTTTCTTCTCGGGTAGGTCTTTGTACATTTCCGATACAAATGACACCATATTAGGTTTGAAAAAGCCCGTTCCTATCACCAAGAGTGCAAGTCCCAAATAGAGCGAAACCTCAGTTTCAAAAGCCATCGATACGTGTCCTAAGGTGATAATAACCGCTCCAATAATTACTGCCCAGCGGTAGCCGGTAATCTTATCGGCTATTATACCTCCAAGTATAGGAGTGAGGTAAAGAAGCATAACATACGTACCAAAGAGTGCACCCGCGTTTTCAGTACTCCACGCCCATCCTGGGTTATACCCTATAAGCGTCATTGTAAGAAAGTTGATGAGCAGTACGCGCATTCCATAAAACGAAAAACGCTCCCACATTTCTGTAAAGAAGAGCACGAACAGCCCCGCTGGATGTCCTAATACTTGTGTATCGAAAATTGTCTTTTTAGTCATATAGATTTTATTCGTTATTTTTCTTGCTTTTCAACTCTTAACTCTTAACTAAAAATATCCCACTTAATTCCCAATCGGATAATAAAATCTCTATACGGCTGACGTGGTGCAGAATAATAGTTGTAAGGATTTCCTATTTTTAGCCAGTTGCTCACGGGCACTTGCCATTGTTCTAAGGAAAAAAAGATGCGCATCGTACGCACTTTGGCATTGAGAAAAAAGTCAAACATCGGAAAGTTACCCGTCTTCTCTGCCGTCTGTACAGCAAATTCTCCTAGAAGCGGATTGTACTGATTGGAGTAATATTTGGTGAAGTAATTAAACCCTATCCCCGTTTGTAAGTACATTGCCTTGTTGAACAAGTGTGATGCAAAGTAAAAACTATTGCGAGTCACGAAAGTAGGTACATTCAAAATATTGCTATCTTGTACCACTTGCTGGTAAAGCATAGTGTTGTCTAAGCCCCATTTACCAAATTTAAATTCTTTCTGTACTTTCAGTTGCAAATATTGTATATTGCTACTGTACTGCTCAGGACGCACTTTTCCTAAGGTTTCTTCTTGAAAATAAGTGTAGTTGTTAAGATTGGTAAGACTGAGCGACGCATTCCCCCATTGGGTTTTCAAATCGCCATAGAGGGTCTGGGTATTCTGTTTGTTAAACGAAGTATAGTTATCCCAATTAAACTGCTTGTAATCGCTTTGATACAGCAAATAATTAAAATTAGGCATAGCCGAATGCAATTCAGCTCCTGCGGTGATGCTGTTCTTATCGTCAAAAGCATAGGCAAGTTTTCCACTCAGTCTAGTTCCTGTCATCTTGCCTACAAATGTCTGTTCGCCCTCTGCCTCTATGCTGAATCCACCCACTTTCTTATGCCATTGCACACCTAAACTCAGGTCGGTATCCTTAATTTGTCGGCGTTGCAACACTCCCGATACGTAGTAAGCATTCTGGAAGTAATAATTGTAGAAATAAGCATTTCCAAAGAGGAAAGTCCTACCCAGATAGGGCAATTCGAGCTCTACTCCCAAGCGGTTGATCATCTTCTTCAAGCGCGCCTTATCGTGAAGGTTTTGGGGTACATAGGCATTGCCAAAATAACTGTTGCTTTGGGTTTCGTCATAAGTATAATGTTCGGTTTCGTAGCTAAACAAATGGCGGAAGCGTATCTGCTTGTACAAAGCCAGCGAATCGCGGTTGCGCAAGAAAGCGTAGTCGTGTTGCAAAAAATAACGCTTGCTCTCCCGGATATTCTCAGCATTGAGCAATTGCACGTCTATTGTCGCACGGTTTTTAAACTGTTTTTCACCTCCCTCAAACTGCTCGGGCGTTACTATACCTCCATTCTCCTGACTGGTGATATCGTGAGAAGCAAAGTGTGCAAAGGCAGTGTATTTCTTGTTAGGCGATACGTAGGAAAAGCCCGCTCTAAAATTGCCATTACTCACCAAGATACGTTGGTATTTACCCAAGGAACGTAAACCTTTGTAAGCGACAAAGATATTGAGGTTGGGCTGTAGATTGATTGAAAAAAGGGTGTTCAAAAACTGACCTTGTTCCATACCGCTCTTGTAAGTAAACTCAGTAAGTGGCGTAGGCAAATGGTAATAAGTTACCTCTTCGGGAGTGAGGTAAAGTTGTTTTTTAGCTTCTGCCCCCATCGAAGGCAGGTAATCCTGACGGCGGAAGTCGTAAGAGAGTGCATTATAAGGTTGCCCCATATTCGAGAAAGGCATCTTGCCAAACATATCCTTTCCCCACTCGTTGTTCAGGTAATACTTTTGCATCGTAAGCGAAGTATCTATCGAGGTGGTATCGCGGGTATAAGTAATAATTTTGTAGTCGCGTGCAGTGAAAGTAATGCTGTCTTTCTTCTTTTTAGGACGCAACGACTTAAAGGTTACCTCGCCCTCCTGATTGTTGTTCGCACTATCGTCTTCTTGTGCCCAACTCAGCAAGGGAAATAATAACCCTATAAGAAAATATATAGTTTTTTTCAGTGTCATTCGTTTCTATTTGGGGGCAAAGATAGAAATAATTTGTCAATTAGCCAATTTGTTAATTTTAGATACAGGTCAAACATACCAAATTTATTCGCTAGTGCGAGCTTGCTATTTGTGCCTATCTTGTTATATCAATTGCTGAGACTGTCCGAAAAGCCTTAAAATCGCATTTGCGTCGCTATACTTTGCTAAAGTTTCAGTCTTTGGAAAAGTTGATTACCCTGATAATCAATTCCTTCTAGTTATATTGTAGGGGCGATTTCCAATTGCCCTCACAGAACAAAACTTTTGGGATAGTTCAAGCTTTTATAATTAACCAATAAACTGCATAACTAACAAAACAACTATATTTTTAATCTTTTATTTGTAAATATTTTTGCTAATCAATAAAATATCCTTACCTTTGTGTCATTAAATTATAAATGATAAAGTTATGTTGTATTTTTTCAAATCCATCAGAAGACCAGTAAAACACTGGTACATTCCCCTTATTTTAGGGATTTTGTTCATTCTTTGTGGTATAGGGGTAATTATATCACCACAAGCTTCTTATCTTACCCTTTCAATACTCTTTAGTCTCTCATTCTTAATATCAGGGATAACTGAATCCTTCTTTGCCCTACAAAATACTAAAACTCTCAACGGTTGGGGCTGGTATTTGGTAAGCGGACTCATTTCATTGATAATGGGTATTTTTTTACTTATGTATCCCGCCCTATCAATGTTTATATTACCATTGGTAGTAGGATTCACATTGTTATTCCGTTCGTTTCAGTTACTCGGTTTTGCTTTCGAAGTAAAAGAAGCTGGTGTACTAAATTGGGGTAACTTAGCCATAGTAAGTGTATTGGGTATTATCCTTTCGTTCATTTTGATTGCTAATCCTATCTTTACAGGTATCTCATTAGTAGTGTTCACAGGTTTAGCGTTTATCTTCACAGGTATTTCTTCTGTAGTACTTTCGTTCAATCTAAAAAAGTTAAAAAGTTCTGCTCAAAAGTTATCAGATGATTTAAAGAACCGTATAGAAGACCTCGAAAAAGAAGTGAGAGAAGCTTTAAAATAACAACAGATTAGCAAAATACCACTGGCACGAGTCTATAGTTATACTTATGACTACAGAACTATAGTGCTTTTTACAAAAAATACCTCCAAAGAATTAAATACTCTTTGGAGGTATTATGATTTTATAATTGACGCGCCTAAACCCAATATCCAGGACCTTTTTTAAGAGTTATCTTTACTCTTACCTTCAGTAATTGGCATTATTGCACTGTGGTATTAAAAGAACACTCCATTGGTAAACCCATACCACCGCAATACCGTTTCGCCCCACAAGAGTATCATCAACCAACTGATAAACATCATCGTGATACCAAACTTGAAGGTGTCGCTCCAGCTGTATTGATTGGTAGTGTATAGCAGGGCAGCAGGTTTACTGTTAAAGGGCAGTACATACACGTGTCCCACAAGCATTGCTACGGGGAAAGCCAAACTCATAATCGGATACCCGTTTTTCTGAGCTACTCCTATGGCAATAGGAATGAATATGAGGGTAAGCATTGTTTTAGATTGGAATATAAGCGAGAAAAGCAAAATCCCTCCTGTAAGTATCATATACAATACCCAAAACGGAGTGGCTTGTGTTATCCCTAAACTACCAAAAAGTGCATCTATAAGTGTGCCAGGTAAACCCGTCGCATCAAGTCCTGCCCCTAAGGTATAAGCACCTGCCGAGAACAATAGCAAGTGCCAAGGAATGTCTACATCATTCCATTTCACTACGCCTACACCCGGAAGCAAGGCTACTACGGCTCCCATAAAAGCTACTGCTGTTTGGTTGATACCGTGTTGCTTATCAGTAGCCCACAAAATGAGTACACAAAGAAAAATAGCAATCGCTTTATATTCCTCAAACTTCATTTTTCCGAGCTTGTTAAGCTCTTCTCTAAGCCTTTCCATACCCCCTTCAATCTGTGGTACGCGCTCTTCTTTTTTCAGTGGAAAATATATTTTCGAGCCTACGAACCACGCGATGAGAATAAGCAACACGCTCATCGGAAAGGCTGCTTTAAACCAATCCTGATAACTAAAAGAGCCTATACCCATAGCTCCTGCTATAAGAGAGCCCGCTAAAAGGGCTGCCCCTGAGCCTGTCAAGAAGGCATTAGCTCCTAAATTGATTTGGAAGAGGTTCTGCAATATCAAATTCCTACCGAAGTTATTGCGGTGTTCTCCTCCCGTAGCCCCGTAGATAGCGGCTATTACCATAAAGATAGGCAACAGTATAGCAGCTTTGGCAGTAGTTGCCGAAATAAATGCCGATAGTACTAAGTTAATAATGATAAAACTCAATATAATACCTCCCGAATTTCTGCCAAACTTCAACACAAACCACAAAGCAAATCGCTTCGCCACCTGCGTTTTCACTAACATACTCGCCAAGATAAACGAAAGAATATTGAGCCACATCACAGGGTGTCCTAATTGAGCATATGCTGTCTTGTCGGTCGTGACTCCACAAAGTACAATGCCCAGTATTACCAGTAATGAAGTGAGGTAATTGGGGATTGCTTCGGTAATCCATAAAATAATAGCAGCTACAAAAATAGCCAGCATCGCGTAGTTGATGTGTATAAACTCGTTGTGTGTTGCCTCTTGTAGGGTTATTTTTTGCTCGTCTGAGAGTTTTTTTTCTCCCTTCATTGTAGCTGTTAGTTGTTTGGTTTTAGCCTTTTCTATTTGGGCATACCGAGCCATCGCCGATTCAGTAAGCGGTGTCGTCTTCTCATTAGTATCAATCCGGTTGATAAACGAAATATTGGCTACCCAGTAAATAAGCACAAAGGCGAGGATAGCAAGCGGTCCTCCAATGCGTTGGAGGAACCGCTCTACCCCTGTTTTTTGTACCTTTGGCAACTTTTCGATATGATAGTTATTCATATCCAAAGGGTCAAAGGGTGGCGTGTGGTCGGTATTGTTTGTCATTTCCAGTTCTTATAAGGGTTCTTCATTAACATTGAATTGTAATAACGCTTGTCGCCTGTTACTTCTTCTCCCAACCACTCAGGACGGGCAAAAGTAGCTTTCTCGTCGGGTAATTCAATCTCTGCCATTACAAGTCCTTCATTGTCTCCATAGAACTCGTCAATCTCAAAACAATAGTCGCCGTTCTTTACCAAATAACGTGTCTTGTCTATAATACCTGGTTCACATAGCTTCAATAGCTCTTGCACTTCAGCTACGGGTATTTCCTTTTCCCATTCAAACCGGCTTGCGCCAGTTTCATTACCGATGCCTTTTATGGTAATGAATCCTTTATCGCCTTTTATGCGCACTCTCACCGTGCGTTCGGGAACGGAGCTCAAATAACCTTGGGTGATACGAGTCGCCTTAAACGATGCTGCTTTATAGGCATCGCTCTTCACCATAAATTTTCTTTCTATTTCTTGTGCCATAACTTAATTTGCTAAGGGTTTATGTATCATTCCTATCACGCGTTTAATCGCTTGCAAGTAGTTGATGTTCTCTACTCCTTCCAACCCGCAATCGGCAATGGTTTTCTTTATATCTTCTATCTCGGTAGACTCTGAGTTAATGGTTTTCACCAAAGCCCCATTGATATATACGTTGCCGGTTTCGCAAATGGTATTGTTCACCATATAACCAAAACGCACCTTCTCAACGGTTACTGCTTGCAAGTCGGGGTGTGCTTCCACCATCTGTAAGAACTCTCCTAAGGTGTATTCTCCTTTGGTTAGCTCAGGCATTCCTTGCACTTTAAAAGCGGGGAATACTTCTTCTTTAAGCACTTTTGCCGAGATGGGGAACTCTCCTTTCATCAGTGGGTTCCATTGTTCTAATCCATCTACCTTTTGTACAAAGGTTTTGATGTCCATCTTACCATCGCGAATTTTAGTGTTGTTCACATCGTTAGTCCTACTCACAATATAGGTTTCGGTATTGCGGCGTTCCCATACTTTTTCAGGAACAGGTACACTTAGGCGTGCCATACGCTCGGCTTGTTTAGCAAAGCAACGCCCAAAACTGCGAAACTCAAAACGCGGTTTAGAAATTTCGCCAATCTTTAATTCTTCTTTTGCCATAATTATGTTTTTATATCATTTATTGTTTAATCGCTTATTTTGTAATATTTCCCTACAATAACCGTCCCTACTCTCCTCCTCTCTCACTGCTTAACAGTCTCATCTTCTGTTCCTGTCGCAGGGTTCGCTTTCCCTTGGGTTGGGTCTGCTTGCATAAATTTACCTGTACCATCAGGACATCGGCTCCACGATTTCGTAACTGCCGCAAGACTCACTTTGCCCCAACCATCGCCTTTTTCACCTCGTTGGAAGGTATTGAGCTTAGTTCCCTCAGGGCTGTAAAGCTCTATAAGCACATTTTTCTTGCTCGAAAAACCCGAACTGAACCCTCTCGGGGTAGTACCTTTGGCGCCTACGATAGCAAAATGTGAGTGAGGGGCTACCACTTCACCCTCAATACCCGTCCACACAAGTTCTTCGTCTTTTTTAATGGTTACGTCTTTTAGTTTGATAGGAGTATCGCCGTTGTTGTAAAGTTCTATAAATTTTTCGGCATCGGCGCCTGCTCCGTAAAGCTCGTTGAGAACCAATTTAGTGTAGTCCGAAGGCTTATCGCCTACCACATAGCTACTTTCTTTTACGGTCGAAAATCCTGCGGTATTCACTACTGTTACTTTGTAGGTTACTTTTGTTTTATCGGCTTGTGCCGGAATAGTCCCTGTAAAAGTATTGTCCTTGCCCGTCATCACTACGGTTTGGTTGCCTGCTCCTGCGTTGTAAACCAAAGTTACTGTCGAAGGTGCTTGTAGTCCCGGAGCTATTACAGCGGTTACCACTACGTTGTCAGTCGAGGTAGGGGCTGCGGGTGTAAGCTTCACCGATTTGATAGTCGAAGCTCCCTCGTACACTGCATCTTTCACACAACCTGCTGTGATGACCAATATTAATAGAAGTATGTATCTTAAACTTTTCATTTTAGTAATGGTTTAAAAGGTGAATGTTTAGAAATTAATTTCAAAGCGCATAGCGAGCATATGGTAGCTCACACCGCCTTTGCCTTTGCCTTCCACCGCTTTTTTATAATCGGTAGTTGGGGCTCCTGTGGCATCGTGCCCAATAATCAGTTTGCCTCTGCCGTTTGCATAACGGTCGTTGTTGGTATACTGATAGTTCAGAGCTATTTTCACGTTGTTATTCACATAAAAGTTCAACCCCGTAGTGAAGTTTGCTCCTGAACCTCCATACACGTCTTTGTCGTTCAAGCTGAGGTAATCACAGCGCATTGCCAGCTCCACATCACCCCATTCCTTGCCTCGTGTAGGCTGAGTAAACTCGCCTTCCGATACGTTAAACTTCTGTTTGCCACCAAAGAGCAAATACGCTGCTTGCACATACCACCCTGTGAAATTGTAATAGGTAGCTTCCGTAGTAACGTGGTTGCCTATCCACTCTCCTTGTACGCGGAAGCCTCCGTAGTAAGCAGCAGCTTCTACCCCGCGCAACCATTCGTGGTCTACATTGGGTATAACATCAGTGTCTAAGTACTTTTTGCGGTTAATCGAGGTAGAGTTGCGGGTACTAAAACGCGCTCCGCCGTAATCCTTAGGTGCTACATCAGTTTTAGGAGTGCGGTAAGAGCCCTTAACTCCTAAATAACAACCTTGCATACGGTCTTCGGTATAAGGCATCCAGCCCACTTTACTGGTGATTGAATACCCCTGGTTGCGTCCGTAATCCTTGTTGTTGTCTTGCACATTGGTCACTTCCTCAACGCCAGCTACTCGTTGCAAAAACATACCAAGCGAAGCCCTAAAATGGTCGCGCAAGTACTCTCCTTGAATACCCAAATGTCGTGACGGCACTAAGGCTTTACACACCATAGGGCGTTCCATAAAGGTTAAGTAACGCGAACTAGTAGTTTGCTCCATCGAGAAATCCTCTTTGAAGTTTCCCACCTTCAAGGCTACGTTCTTAATCCCGTCGTATTCCACGATAGCATCTTTAAGTTCAAAAATACCATCGGCGAAATCAACGTCCACTTCACCGTACCAATCTTTGGTAACTTGTGCCTTTACGGCAAATCGAGCACGGCGAATAGAAGCACCGTTGCCTATCTTGTCGTAATCGCTCTTAGCGCCAAAAAACGTAGCAGCATCCACTTGCACACGGTTGTCAAACCAAAACTTATAGTTCTGATGTTTTGATTCAAAAACCAAGATATTGTTACGTGCCTCTGAGCGAAGTTCTTTTCTATCGACTGCCACGCCATATTGGTTATAGCGAATGGTATCGAGCTCTTGGGCTATAGCTGTACTGAAGAAAGACAGCAGTAGCCCCCAAATTAAAAAGGATAACTTTTTCATCGGTTAAAATAATGTTTGTTAATGGAGTTGGTAAATTATTATTATAGTTCTTTTAACGCCACAAAGGTAAAAACTATTTTCCAATTAGCAATGAATTATTTTCTTTTTTTTTGATTTAAGCTGAAAAATCCTTAATTTTAACATAACACACCTTTATCTCACCTCTATCTTACTTTCGATTATTTTTCTATTTTCAATTTTTAACTATTCACTTTTAAGCTATTCACTGTTTAACAGTTCACTATCAACTCTTCCTATAATTTCACCCTACCATACCTCTATCTCTTCCCTTTTCCGTCATACTCCCCCTAGTACCTATAGCCTAAGACCTCACACTTCCCCATTTTCTCATTTTCAATTTTGCTAATTCCCTAATTATCCCTTCTCCTTTCCGTCATACTCCCCCTTAGTGCCTATGGCCTAAGGCCTAGTGCCTCTTCCTCTTTCTTTCGCCTCGAAACCCTGTTTTTACCGTTTTTAGCGTTGTTGTATTATATTATGAATCAACTTTTTATACACTCTTTCTATACCAATCGTCCAAGATTCGTATAAGCTTCCTATAAGCTCTCTATAAGCTAACCCCACCCTTCTAATAGCCTTTTTTCATCAAAATTCTTCTCAGCTCTCTTTCGTTCTCCTCCGATATCTTTCTCCTCCTCCTAACCACCCCAATACATCGCTTTTTCATCTCAAACTTTGGCAAAGTTTTAAACTTTGCCAAAGTTAAATTACTATTATTGCCATCATCAGCATTTTTGGTATTAAAAAATTTTTTCCTACCTTTGCACTTCATTGCATATTACACTGCTTTCATTGAAACATCTTAATTATGCGCATTCTTTTTTACATAACGCTGTTTTTATCCCTGCTCGCCTGCGATTCCAAAGAGAAGAAAGAGGAGGTAACACCCTTGCTCTTCCCCGATAATACGCAAATGCTTTTCCGCATCAACGATAAAGATAACTTCCTCAGTGCCATTGCTAACAATACCTTTTGGAAGACGCACAATCCTCATCAGTTGCGCCCACACGAGGTAAAGCTCCTTAATAGCATTCCCACCGATGATAACTTGTGGGTAGCTTTTGATACCGAAGGTCATTTCTTTGCCATAACTCCCCGTATTAGTAACGATACTATTAGTTTTTGGCGCAATGCCGATACTCAAATCCAAAAACAAGCTCAGTTTGGTAAAGAATGGTTTTACACCATAGCCGATAACAACTTGGTTATAGGCGATTCCGAGACCGTTTCGGCTTATCAACAACTGAAACAAGAAACTAAAACACCACGGCAACAGTCTTTGGAACAACTCCAAAAAGTAGGTAATACCGAATGCGTTGCCACTCTTTTCTTCCAAAAAGACGAAGCAAATGCTTACTTCAAATCGTTTTTCGGAACCGAGATATTGCAAAATGTAAAAGATTGGGTCTCTCTCGACCTTTTCTTAGAAGAAAACAACATACGTTTCAGCGGTATGGCACTCATTGCCAACGCCAATGCCGATATAATGGCACACACCCTACCCTATCAAAACAATGTGTTAAACGTACTTCCCGCGCGCTTGCGTTCACTCGTTTCTTATACTTTCGACGACGGCGATAAGCTCGCTCAAAACGATAGTACAGCTACCAATAATCCGTTTAAAACCTCTATCAATGGGGTAGCTTTCGCTCAAACCCCCGAAGGTCAATTTGCCGTCGCCTCTTCTTTTGATGTAGATGAGACCATCAAACAGTTGCCCGTACTCTCAGAAGACTTTCAGCACAACTTCTCTATGTACGAACTAAACCCCGACCTCCCAATGGATTTTTTCACGGCTTTTGTACCTCAGTTTGTCCCTAAATACGTCGGAGTGTATGAAAAGTTTCTCGTATTTACTACCACCAAAGACCTTCTTACCTCAGTAATCAACGATATGCAACGAGGCAATGTGCTTTCAGCCAATAAATCTTACGATTGGTTAGAACAAAACAGCGCTTCCAACGTGAGTGTTACACGGCTCACAAATCTTTATGACAACACCGCTTTTAGTAGTAAATATCCTTATATAGCCGAAAACTATCGCTGGGCAGTATTCCAACAAACCCCTCAAAACGACTATTACGTGCTCAATTTCATCAGTCAAAAACAAACTGAAAGCACTCTTTCCGATGAGATGAAAGAACGCTTCCGCCTTACGTTAGACGACCAAATGGTTATCCCTCCTACTATTCTCTTAAACCACCGCACCAAACAACTCGAAATAGCCGTGCAAGACACCAATAACGATTTATATCTGATAGGTAACAACGGTTCTCTCTTGTGGAAAAAACGCTTAGACGGAAAGATACAAAGCCCTATTTACCAGGTCGATTTATTTAAAAACGGCTTCTTGCAAATGGCTTTCACTACCGAAAAGTCTATCTGGATTATTGACCGCAACGGCAATGTGGTAGAGCCTTTCCCTCTAAAATATCAAAACCCTATCACACCTTTGGAGGTGTTCGATTACGATAGCAATCGCGAATACCGCTTCCTCTTTGCCGAAAACAATATCTTGCACCTGTTAGACAGAAAAGGACAACAAGTGAAAGGCTTCTTACAGCGCACCAATGGAAAACCTTTGTTTACTCCTAAGCATTACCGTTTCAATGGCAAAGACTATCTTATCTACCCTTCCGATAATGGTATCTTTAACATCTTGCACCGCAACGGTGAAAACAGAATAACAGTAAAGGGTAACTATCGTTTCTCTAACAATCCTCCTTTGGTATTCAATAACTTGTTTATGTTCACCACTCAAGAAGGTAACCTTATTTCTATCGATGAGAAAGGAGGAATGAATCGCACAAATCCATCGCTTGCAGAACCTTTTTATTGGGAAGGTAATCGTTATGCACTTACCTCTCTTTCGGGCAACATACTTACCATAGGCGGGCAACGCATTGAACTTCCCGAAGGTAAATATGCCCGTCCTAAACAGTTCCGTATTCGTGGCATCAACTACGTCTCAGTAAACGAACAGAACACCAAAAAAGCCTATTTATACGACGAAAAAGGAAAATTGTTAAAAGACTTTCCCGTAGAATCAGTATCCCCCATTGCAATAGATGTAGATTTAGATAAATCTATTTGGATAGTTACTGAAAAATCACCCACTGAATTGGTGCTCTACACTATGAGACAATTAGCTAATTAATATCGAATTGAAAAAAGCAGTCATCATAGGCTTAGGTCTCATAGGAGGTTCCTTTGCCTTAGAATTAAAAAAACGTTTGGGCTACCACATTGCTGGTATCGACCTAAACCCTAATCATATAGAAAAAGCCTTAGCCTTAGGCATCATCGATGAAAGTACGGATTACAACCATCTCACCGATGCCGACCTCGTGCTCATAGCAGTACCCGTGAACCATATAGGCGAAGTGCTTATAGAGGTACTCAATAAAGTAGGCGAGCACACGTTAGTAATGGACGCAGGTTCTGTAAAAGGTCACATCTGCGAAGTAGTAGCTACGCACCCCCATAGGCAAAATTTTGTAGCAGCGCACCCTATGGCAGGTACCGAGCATTCAGGACCTGAGGCAGCTCTTTACAACCTCTTCGATGGGAAAGTAATGGCTCTTTGTGAAGTAGAAAAAAGCAATTGGCAACTGCTTGACCGTGCGTTAAGTATTGTAAAAGCCCTTAATATGCGCGTGAAGATGATGCAACCTTCTGACCACGACTTGCATACTGCCTATGTATCACACCTCTCACACGTAAGTTCGTTTATGCTGGGCAAAACCGTTTTAGAGATAGAAAAAGACGAAGCTCAAATCTTCGATTTAGCTAGTACAGGTTTCGCTTCTACGGTACGTTTGGCAAAAAGTGACGCTCAGATGTGGTGTCCTATCTTTTTGGAGAACAAGGACAATGTGCTAAAAGCCCTCAATGAATATATCAAGAATTTAGAAGCTTTCAGAACCCTCATCGAAACTGAACAATCCGAAGCCCTTACCCAAAGTATCCACGAAGCCAATTATATTAGGAAAATACTCAAATAGTATTCTAATACCAAACGGGTATATACGCGAGCCGTAACGTGTATATACCCGTTTAGTGATAGATATATACCGCTGACCTCACAGGTATATACTTTTCTAATAATAGGTATATAGCGCATTAAAGTATTAATAAGTATTATTTTGTGCTCTCAATAAAAGTTTATACCTTTGTGCCAAATTTTACCTTTTACCTAATTATGAAGCCATTTCGCCTCTTTTTCACTAATCGTCGCAACCTCACTTTTGTGATATGCCTGTTGCTCTCGGTATTCATTTGGTCGCTGAAGAAACTCTCTAAAAACCTCATCAGAGAATTATCGGTACCAGTAACGGTTATCAATCTGCCAGCCGACAAGGTATTTTTACCCTCTGCTCCTAACTACGTGAGAATAACAGTAGAAGGCAATGGTTTTTCTCTTCTGAAATCCTACCGACAAAACGCTACCCTCACCGTAGATTTCTCCGATTTGCAAGAGGTGGGCGAACACTTTTATACACTCTCTAAAAGCAGTAAGGACAAGCTCAGCAATACTTACCTATCGAATTTCAGAATACGCTCGGTAGTCTCCGATACTCTACAACTATACTTAGTACCCAAACACACCAAAAAAATACCCGTAGTAGTACACCTAAACGTGGAATTCCCTAAAGAATACCAACTTACGGAACTGCGCCTCTTACCCGATTCGGTAGTAGCTTCAGGTAGCCAAAAAGTGATAGATACGCTCACACAAGTAACTTTCCAATACCGACACAAACGTCCGCTAAAAGACAATTTCGGTGAAACTTATACGCTCAAAAGCACTCCTTGGGTACATTATAACGCTCATAAAATTGTGATGCAAGCCTTTGTCGATAAGGTGAGCGAGCAGGAATTGCGCGTGCCTGTAAAGGTGATGGGCGTACCGAAAGAGAGTCAAGTAAAAGTCTTCCCCGACGAAGTGAGTGTACTTTGTACAGGTGAATTGAGTATCTTAAAGACACTTACTCCTAACGATATAGAAGTAACTGCTGATTTGTGCGAAGCAACCGACAACCATATACCACTACAACTCAATACTCATAAACGACGCATAAAGGTAGCTTTTATGAAAGAAACCTCCGTTGATTTTCTAATACGCAAAGAATGATGGTAGTAGGACTTACAGGAGGTATTGGCAGTGGCAAGAGCACGATAGCCAAAGAATTTGCTGTCTTAGGGATTGCAGTATTCAATTCAGATGAACAAGCCAAAGCGCTCATCACTAACAATGCGCAGGTAAAGAAACGCATTATGGCTGCTTTTGGTGAGGAGGCTTACCAAAATGGAGAGTATAACCGCGCTTATATCGCCCAGATTGTGTTCAACAATTCTGAGAAATTGGCGATACTCAATGGCATTGTACATCCTGCTCTTGCAAAATATTTTAAACAGTGGGCAAAGAAGCAAACTTCACCTTATGTACTGAAAGAAGCCGCTATCCTTTTTGAGAGTGGAAGCTATAAGGATTGTGATTATATCATCACGGTTACAGCACCTGAAGAAGTGCGTATTGCCCGTGTAATGGCACGCGACCATTGCACCGAAGCCCAAGTGCGAGCGCGTATGGCACAACAATGGAGTGATGCCCAGCGCATTGCCCTTTCAAATGCGGTAATTGAGAACATCGATTTAGAAAGTGCCAAAGAACAAGTAAAGAGAATACATTTTCAACTTTGCCAAAGTTTGTAACGCAACGGCATTTGTCAATTGTCAATTATGAATTATCAATTAAAAAAGATTATCATTATATCAACCCTTATCATTGCCTTTTTAGGTATTACTTACGCTCTTTACGCCTTTCTGATGCAGATAGGGGTAGACGAGGGCTATGAACCTATACAACCTATTCACTTCTCTCATAAAATTCACGCAGGTGATAACCAAATCGATTGTAAATATTGCCACTCAGGGGCACGGACTTCGGCAGTAGCAGGTGTGCCCTCACTCAATGTATGTATGGGTTGCCATAATACCATTTCGGAATATGAGGGTGAGGAGGATCTCGCCAATGGTTACACTAAAGAATTTTATACCAAAGAAATCAAGAAATTATACGAAGCAGTAGGCTGGGACGAGCAGAAATTTCGCTATACGGGTACTCCTAAAGGGGTGCAGTGGGTGCGCATTCACAAACTCCCCGACTTTACTTATTTCAATCACAGTCAGCACGTAGCAGTGGGTGGATTGGAATGTCAGAAATGCCACGGAGAAGTACAACAAATGGAGGTGGTACACCAGCACGCTCCTCTTACGATGGGGTGGTGTATAAACTGCCACCGCCAAATGCCTGTGAATGCTAACAACCCTTATTATCAGCACTATGAAGAAGTGCATAAGGCTTTGGCTAAAAAGCTAAATGTAGCCAAACTGACGGTTGCCGAAATGGGAGGCTTAGAATGTGCTAAATGCCACTACTAATAATTACGAATTACGAGTTACAAATGACTAAAGAGTCCATACATAACATACCAACATCACGGCGGGATTTCCTAAAATTCTTAGGTTTTTCTACGGCGGTGGTAGCCTTGGCAGGTTGCGAAGGTGCTGTACACAAAACAATTCCGTATGTGATACAGCCCGAAAGTATTGTAGCAGGTGAAGCCAATTACTACGCTACTTGCATCGCCGATGGTTTTGACTTTGCCAGCGTACTGGTGAAAACTCGCGAAGGGCGCCCCATTGCTGTATTGCGCAACCCCGAAGCCAAAGCAGGAGGGGCAGTGAATGCAAGGATATTGGCATCGGTATTGAGTCTATACGACGAAAATAGGAAACCTCCCACCATTGCAGGGGAAGGTTTTTGGCAGAAAATTGACACCGATACTCTTTCAGCCTTAGAGAAAGCAAAAGCTGAAGGCAAGCAAATTGTGATGCTCAGCCAAACACTCGCAAGCCCGTCAAGTTATGCCTTAGTAGAACTATTAAAAGAAAAATACCCTACCTTTAAGCTCGTTGAATACGATACCATATCAGAAGATGCTATTCTCACCGCTTTTGAATGGCGCTATGGATTGCGTGCAATGCCTGATTACGATTTCAGCAAGGCAAAGCTCATTGTTTCCTTTGATGCCGATTTCTTGGGCGATTGGAATGGCGGGGGCTATGAAGCAGGCTATGCGCAAGGACGTATCCCCAGCAAAGCAAACGGAATGTCGCGCCATATTCAGTTGGAAGCTAACCTCAGCCTTACAGGCGCTAATGCCGATGAGCGTATCGCCCTCACCCCTCAACAACTAAAAATAGCTTTAGCACAATTCTATATTTTTTTAACAGAATATCAAACTTCTCATTCTGAAGATCTTCCTGCTGAAATCAATGAAAAACTCAAAGCAATAGCCGATGAAGTAAAAAAAGCGGGTAGTGATGCCGTAATCGTAACAGGTATTGATAAGGACAATGCCCAAGAACTCACCTTTGCGCTGAATAAAAGACTGAAAAGCAAGGCTTTTATACCTGAAACACCCGTACTCACGCGCAAAGGAGATATAGTGTGGAAATTCAAACCATTGCTCACCGATATGAACGAAGGCAAGGTAGGCGTTCTCTTTATCAACAATCTCAACCCTTTATACAGTTTGCCTAACGCCGAAGCATTTGCCACAGGCTTGAAAAAAGTACCTTTTTCGGTATCCTTTGCGATACGTGTTGATGAAACTGCCGTGCAAACGACCCTTTGGACGCCTCAACCTCATTATTTAGAGTCGTGGGGCGATGTAGAATTTAAATACGGGCACTACGGACTGATGCAGCCTTGTATACGTCCGCTTTTCAACACCCGCCAATGGCAAGACTGTTTTTTGCAATGGATAGGACACAAGGAGAGCTATTACGATTTTATCAAAGCTCATTGGGAAGGCCATATCTTAAAAGGATTTCCTTGGGAACAAGCCCTACACGACGGCACTTTTGTAGATAAGGAAAAAAGATTTGATTTTGAACAACAAGAAGAGGAACGACTAAGTTTATTCCGCACCAAAGAATCTTTTACTGATATATCTATCTCTCAATTACTTATAAGCCAAACGGAATCGCCTTTTGAACTTTCTCTCTACACTAGCACCGCTTTGGGCGATGGGCAGCAGGCTAACAATCCTTGGCTACAAGAGCTCCCCGACCCTATCCACCGCACTACGTGGGATAACTTCCTCACGATGCACCCCAGCGATGCCCAGCGTCTGAGTATTGAAAATTGGCATACAGCTGATGGTGCTTTGGACGGGCATCAGGCGAAAGTGAGTGTTAACGGCAAAAGTATCATCGCTCCCGTACTCATCACTCCTGCACAAGCGCAAGGCAGTGTGGGGCTTGCCTTAGGTTATGGGCGCAAGTCAGGTATACAAACCGAAATGCAAATAGGCGTGAATGCCTTCCCTCTTTATAAAGACCATTGTAAAAACCAAGGCGTACAGATAGAAAAAGCAGACGGCACACACGAATTTGCCTGCTTGCAACTGCAAAATGAATTGGTAGGGCGCAAAAATATCCTGAAAGAAATCAGTTTAGATACTTTCTTAAACTCCTCTGCCGAAGTGTGGAACCCTCAACCCCCTAAAACAAAGAAAGACTCTACCAGCCCACATCACTTTAAACTCTCTATCGACCTGAATGCTTGCACGGGTTGTGCGGCTTGTGTGATCGCTTGCCACGCCGAGAACAATGTGCCCGTAGTAGGCAAAGAAGAGGTGCGTCGCTCACGCGATATGCACTGGTTGCGCATCGATCGTTATGAATCAAGAGAAAACGAACAAAGGTGTGTTGGTTTTCAGCCCGTGATGTGTCAGCATTGTAATAATGCCCCTTGTGAGACTGTTTGCCCTGTAATCGCTACCGCTCATGGACAGCAAGGACAAAACCAAATGGCTTACAACCGCTGTGTGGGCACGCGTTATTGCGCCAATAACTGCCCTTACAAAGTACGCCGGTTCAACTGGTTTCAGTATAGTGAAAACAAGCAGTTCAACTACAATATGAACAACGAAATAGGGCGTATGGTGCTCAACCCCGATGTAACGGTACGTTCGCGAGGGGTAATGGAAAAGTGTTCCCTCTGTATCCAGAACACCCAAGCGGTGATTCTAAAAGCCAAAAGAGAAGGTCGTGCAGTTGCCCCAGGAGAGTTCAACAATGTAGTAGCTTGTGCCGCTGCTTGTAACACAGGAGCTATGGTATTTGGCGATGCTAACGAAGAAGAAAGCAAAATTGCCCAACTCAGTGCCAGCGAACGTATGTATCAGCTTTTAGCTGAGCTCAACACCGACCCTAATGTGGTGTATCAAGTGAAAGTTAGGAATTAGAATTTATGAAGTTTTACATATTTTTGATATACTTTTGGTGTGTTTCTCCTTGTGTGCTTTATGCAGGGATAGACCACTTGTTGCCTGAGCCACAACAAGTCATCGCTAATGGACAACGTTACAAGGTAGCCTCGGCAGAAATGCGCCCGCTCATTATTGTAGAAAGAGTAGCCGATTTGCCCGAAATTCCTATCAATAAAGAAGAAGGGTATCTATTGGAAGTTACCAAAAATTATATCCTCATTCGGGCGATCAGTGGGAGAGGCGTGTATTGGGCAAAACAAACCCTAAAACAACTTTTGGTTACCAAAGGCAATAAAGCCTATTACGAAGGGTGCAAAATTATTGATTATCCTGCTTTTAGAGTGCGTGGTTTTATGCAAGATGTGGGGCGCACCTTTATGAGTTTGGAGGAGTTGAAAAGAGAAATAGCACTACTTTCGCAGTACAAAATCAATGTATTTCATTGGCATCTCACCGAAAATCAAGGGTGGCGTTTGCAGAGTTTGCTTTATCCTGAACTCAATGCACCGTCTAGCTATGAGCGTATGCCTGCCCAATACTATACCCTACAAGAAGCCAAAGAGTTGATTGCTTTCTGCAAAGAACACAATGTATTGCTCATCCCCGAAATTGATATGCCTGGACACAGTCGCGCTTTTGAAAAGGCTTTTGGGGTAGATATGCAATCGGAAAAAGGAATGGCAATTCTCAAAGAACTATTGGATGAGGTAGTCGAAAATTTTGATGTTCCTTATATTCATATAGGCACTGATGAAGTAGTTTTTAGCAATCCGCAATTTGTACCTGAAATGGTGGCTTACCTGCGTAATAAAGGCAAAAAGGTGATTTCTTGGAATCCTGGGTGGCAATATAAAGCAGGTGAAATAGATATGACCCAACTGTGGAGCTATCGGGGTAAAGCACAAAAAGGCATCCCTGCTATCGATAGCAAATTTCACTATATCAATCATTTCGATGCTTTTGCCGATTTGGTTGCCCTCTACAACAGCAGAATTTTAAATGTAGCCCAAGGCGACGATGAGCACGCGGGAGCTATTATAGGGCTGTGGAATGACCGCTATATCAGAGGAGAGAGAAATATTCTCATCCAAAACAATTTCTATCCTGCAATGCTCGCCTTAGCCGAACGCTCTTGGAAAGGAGGAGGTAGCGAATATTTTGATGGCAAAGGCACTATGCTCCCTACTGATACCAGCGACCCTATATTCCGGCAGTTTGCTGATTTTGAAAGGCGTATGTGTTGGCATAAAACCCATCACTTTACTGCCGAACCCTTTGCCTACGTACCTCAAACGAAAGTAGTTTGGCGCATTACCGATGCATTCCCTAATAATGGCAACCTTTCTCTATCTTTTCCGCCTGAGAAAGCCTTAAAAGAAAGCTACTCTTATGAAGGAAAAACTTATCACACCCATAAAGCTATAGGGGCTGGCATTTATTTGCGACATACTTGGGGTAACCTTGTACCTGCTTTCTATAAAAAACCTCAACCCAACCACACTGCTTATGCGTACACTTATGTATATTCACCCGAAGAACAATCGGTTGGTTTATGGGTAAGTTTTCAAGATTACAGTCGGTCGGAAAAAGATCTCCCTCCGCCACAAGGCAAATGGGATTACAAGGAGAGTAAAATTTGGCTAAACAATACTGAACTCTCTCCTCCTATATGGGAATCAACTCACAGAGAGCTCTCTAACGAAATACCTCTTACTAACGAAAATTTTCAAGTGCGTCCTCCTTTACAAGTTAGGCTCAACAAGGGATGGAATAAAGTGTTGCTCAAGCTACCTGTGGGTGCTTTCTCTACCCCTGAAGTGCGATTGGTGAAATGGCAATTCACTTGTGTGTTTGTAACTCCCGACGGCAAGGATGCTGTAAAAAATCTTATTTATGCAGATACTCAACGATAAATCCTATCATACCATCAGTGAAGATATAGCGCGCCCCATCGAAGGTCGTGCTTCTCGCGCGTGGTGGATTGCCTTTGGCATTACCCTTTTTGCGACCCTCTGGGGGATATGGGCAATATGGGTAACCTTGCGCGACGGCATAGGCGTGTGGGGGCTCAACAAAAACGTAGGTTGGGCGTGGGACATCACCAACTTTGTGTGGTGGATAGGTATCGGGCATGCAGGAACGCTCATCTCGGCGGTATTGTTGCTCTTTCGCCAACAGTGGCGGGTGGCTATCAATCGCTCGGCTGAAGCAATGACTATTTTCGCTGTGTTGCAAGCGAGTATCTTCCCTATCCTACATTTGGGCAGACCGTGGTTGTTGCATTTCAACTTGCCTATTCCTAACCAATACGGCTCGTTGTGGGACAATTTCAACTCGCCTTTGTTATGGGATGTTTTTGCTATTGCTACCTACTTTTCGGTATCTTTAGTTTTTTGGTGGGTGGGCTTACTCCCCGATTTTGCGATGTTGCGTGACCGTGCTCTCAAGCCTTTTCAGAAGAAGATTTACAGCTTGCTGAGCTTTGGGTGGAGCGGGCGTGCCAAAGATTGGCAACGTATGGAAGAAACAATGTTGCTCTTGGCAGGTATTGCCACTCCGTTAGTCATTTCAGTGCATACTATCGTCTCTTTTGATTTTGCTACTTCGGTGGTCTCTGGCTGGCACACTACTATCTTCCCGCCCTACTTTGTTGCAGGGGCTATTTTTTCGGGGTTTGCAATGGTTAGTTTGCTACTGATTATCTTGCGCAAAGTATGCAAGTTAGAAACCTATATCACCCTCAAACACATCGAGTTGATGAATACCGTGATGTTAGTGGCAGGTAGTATTGTAGCGGTTGCTTACCTCACCGAGTTTTTTATGGCGATGCGTTCTCACTCGGAGTTTGAAAAATACGTCTTCATAAATCGTGCTACAGGTGATTATGCGTGGGCATTCTGGACGATGATTATTTGCAATATAGTCCTCCCTCAACTGCTTTGGTTCAAAAAGTTACGCCGTAGTATTGCCTTTTCAGTATGCGTTGCTTTGGTAGTATGTGTGGGGATGTGGTTCGAGCGTTTTGTAATTATCGTTACCTCACTGCACCGCGGCTATCTGCCTTCATCGTGGACGATGTTCAGTCCTACGTGGGTGGATATAGGGATATTTGTAGGCACTTTAGGATTTTTCTTTTTGTTGTTCTTATTATATGCAAGGAGTTTCCCAATGATTGCACAAGCAGAAGTGAAAGGTGTCAGGTCTCAGGTGTCTGAGGACAGATGTCAGGGGACAGATGTTAGCAGGCAGGAGTCTCTTAACTCTTACCTCTTAACTCTTAACTCGCCTGAAGAACTTTTAGATAAAATAAAAGAATTAAAATCAGAAGGTAGAGAAATTCAAGAAGTATATACGCCTTTCTATGTACACGGTTTAGCCGAAGCCTTAGGGCTCAAGCGCACGCGTTTAGGTAAAGCCACTTTTCTATACGGACTCATAGGCTTGTTTTTCGGGTGTTGGCTCACCTATTTCACAATGATAAAAGACTGGCCAATGGATATTGGCGGAAAGCCTAATGCCACTTTCTGGCAAAACCTCCCCTCTTTTGTACCCATAATATTCGAGTTGGTTGTATATTTTGCAGCGCATCTATTGGTGATTAGTTTCTTTATCAGAAGTAGGTTATATCCATTCAAAAAAGCTGAAAATCCTATAAAGAAAAGTAGTGATGATAAATTTGTAATTCAGGTAAGAGATAAGAAGTAAGAGGTAAGAAATGAAACATTTTAATAATTATATAAAGTATTTATTGCTAATATTATTGGTAGTTGGGTGTAGGAACAAGCAAGAGCGCAACATTGAGTTTATGCCCGATATGTACAAGAGTCCTGCTTATAAAACTTATGAAGTCGCACCGCTCTCCCCTCCTGAACACACTGTAAAAAGAGGTGAGTTGCCCTACCGCTACCCTAATACTATTGAAGGGTATGAGCAAGCTAAAGCACAATTGGGCAACCCCTTAGCAACTGATACCCTACAACAAACTCAAAACCTAACCGATGGCAAAAAACTTTACGGTATCTATTGCGCGCTCTGTCACGGTGAGAAAGGCGACGGCAAAGGCATTTTAGTGCAAAGGGAGAAGATTTTAGGCGTTCCCAACTACAAGAGCAGAGAGCTCACCGAAGGCAGCATTTACCACGTACTCTACTACGGACGCAATACAATGCCCGCTTTTGCTAATCAGCTGAATGAGAAAGAACGCTGGCAAGTAGCAATGTACGTTGAACAGCTAAGAGATAAGAGGTAAGAAGTATGAGCATATTGTTTTTAACATATTCAATTTTGTTGTTTGTAGCGCTTACGTTAGTAGGGGTGCTGGTGTTCTATGCTATTAACAAAGTTACGCACGCTGAGTGGGCTATGAGTTTGTACCCTATAATGAAGCGTATCACAACACCTTTATGGTTAGTGTTATTAGTTTTATTGGGAGTGCTGTATATAGTGCATCACGAACCTTATTTTTTATTGCGTACTGTGGGCTATATGGCAGTATGGGTGGGGTATCGCCATACTTTAAAAAAGTTTAAGAGTTTAACGCCTCACGTACTATTTTTAGTTATTTTCTTTCTTACCGAAACTCCAATGGCGTGGGATTGGTTTTTAAGTCTCACTCCCGAATGGCACAGCACCCTCTTTGCGTGGCAATTGCTCAGCAGTTTTCTGCTCTCAGGCATTGCCCTCATTACCTTATTTAGCAAGCCAGAGCACTATTCTGATTTAGGCAAATACCTCTTTGGATTCTCTATTTTTTGGGCTTATTTGTGGTTCTCACAATATATGCTGATATGGTACGCCAATATCCCCGAAGAAACTGTTTATTACCAAACCCTTCTCAGCAAAGGCTATGGAGAGGCTATTGTAGCAATGCTCATTCTCAGTTTTGCACTACCTTTTCTCATCTTGCTTTCCTCCAAAGCCAAACAAAAAAAGTTGCTCCTTTTTGGAACAGCTATCCTTATATTATTAGGGCAATACCTCAACTTCTATCTAATGGTAATGCCGTTTGTAAAATAGAACTTTACTCTTCGGCTTGTTTTTTAGCTTTCTTACTTCCTTCGTACATCTTATATTGTAACAATCGGCTTTCTAATTTACCATTAAAGAGTTTTATTTTTCGTGAAGGACGCAATCCTACATATTTTATACCTTCTAAATTAGAAGTGATAAACCACGCATCGGTATTGGGGTAATGATGTTTAAGAGTGTTGCCTATTGATGAGTAAAGCTGTTCTACATCGGTTTGTAGGCGCTCATTGTAAGGAGGATTAAACACCATATGTAATGGTTGCTGTTTATCTTCTTTTTCAGTAGCAAAAAAGTCTTTTTGGAATACTTGAATGTACTCAGATAGGTCAGCATTTTTTAAGTTATCTTTGGCTTTGGCTACTGCTGACGGTGCTTTATCATATCCTATAATTTGGTGGTGAAACTCTCGTATTTTTTTAATACAACTGCCAAAGATAAGATTAAAGAGGTCTTCATCAAAATCGTTCCAACGTTCAAAAGCGAATTCTTTTCGGTGTACATTGGCTGGAATATTACAAGCTATCATAGCTGCTTCTATCAAAAAAGTACCACTACCACACATAGGGTCTAAGAAATCACACTGCCCTTGCCAACCGCTGAGCAGTAGGATACCAGCAGCGAGCACCTCGTTGATAGGAGCTATATTGGTAGCTGTACGATACCCGCGCTGATGCAGTGAATTGCCCGAACTATCGAGTGACACAATTACTTCGTTGCGCTGAATATGAATATGTATCTCCAAATCGGGGTGTAATACATCTACATTGGGACGACGACCAGTGGCACTGCGAAAAGCATCAGCAATGGCATCTTTGGCTTTTAAAGCCACGTATTGAGAGTGATTAAAAAGTTCGGTTTGTAAGGTGGCTGTAACAGCGAAGGTCTGGTCTACTCTTAGATAGGTTTGCCAATTGAAGTCATAGAGTTTTTGGTAATATTCTTTCTCACTACGCACATAAAAAGAAGCAATAGGTTTCAGTATTTTTAAAGCGGTACGCAAGCAGAGGTTTGCCTTATACATAAAGCCTTTATCGCCTTCGAACTGTACACTGCGAACGCCTTTGGTTACGTGCATAGCCCCTAAATTGCGCAATTCATCAGCTAAAATATCTTCAAAGCCAAAGAAAGTTTTGGCTACCATTTTATAATTATTTTCCATTAGTATATAAAAATATGGCAAATATACATTATTTTTGCCATTTGAGAAAATAAATAACTGAAAAATGAACTTGCTACATACTGCCGATTGGCACTTAGGACAAACGTTTTACCAATACGACCGCTATAACGAACATCAATATTTCTTGGATAATCTTTTGCAAATTATTGAAGAACAACATACTGATGTTTTACTTATCAGTGGTGATGTGTTTGATACTGCTAACCCTGCAGTGGCATCGGTAAAGCAGTTTTATCATTTTCTTCATCAAGCAACTGAGCGTTTCCCTCAACTGCAAATTATAGCTATTGCGGGTAATCACGATTCGCCTGTACGCCTTGAAATGCCCCAACCACTCTTGGAAGATACACAAGTGCATTTGGTAGGATATGTGAAAAGAAATGAACAGAGAGAGATAGATTACAAACGTCTTATTATTCCGCTTTACGAAAAAGGGGAAGTAATGGCTTACTGCCTTGCTGTGCCTTTTCTCCGCTTAGGGGATACTCCTAAAAATGAAGCTACTAACCCCGATTATACTCAAGGGGTGGAGGCTTTCTACCGCGAAATTACGGAAAAGGCTTTAGCTATTGCCAAAGGGAAACCGCTGATTGCTATGGGACATCTGCACGCTTTGGGAGCAGAACTCAGCGATGAGGACACGGCTGAGCGTCCTATTATTGGGGGAATAGAAGGCTTCAAACCTACGAGCTTTCCTAACGTGTTACAATACATTGCTTTGGGACATATTCACAAAGCTCAAGCCTTAGGTGGTAAAGCTCATATACGCTACTCGGGAAGCCCTATACCCTTATCATTTTCAGAAAAGCATTATCAGCATCAAGTGGTGGCTTTTTCATTAGAAAAAGGACGTGTACAGGATATTAAAACGGTGCCTATTCCGTTGCATACTCCTATGTTAAGCGTGCCTGAACGACCACTACCGGTTAAAGAAGTGCTGAATGCTTTGGCTTCTTTACCTAAGGGAACTACTCATACTCCTGCCCCTTATTTAGAAGTAAAAGTATTACTAAACGAACCTGCTCCTGAACTCAAAAACAGCATACTGAAAGCTATCGCTCATAAACACGTACGCTTGGCGCGTATAGATGTGCGCTACCAACAGCAACAAAACACTACAAAGGAAACTTTGCAAAAGGAAATTACTTTAAACGACCTGCAACCTTATGAGGTACTACAAAGGGTTTACCAAAATAAATTCCAAAAAGAACTGCCTGAATTCTATAAACCTTTGTTTGATGAAGCAATGGAGAAAGCGAATGATTAATGGTTAATGGTTAGTGGTTAATTGATGTGAGTTCGATGTAAGAAAAGTGTAGCTTACGCTACAGAAATCTTACAAATCTTAAAAAAATCAAACAAATAAACAGCTTTGCTGTTTTAAATGTCTCGCACAGATTACACGGATTGCACGGATTTAGACTCCGATTGATTTCAATATTATAGAACAAAAGTGCACGGATTTTAGCAACGAGTTGCTTAGATTTTACTGATTATAACGTAAATACAACCGTAAATCAGTGTTATATATATCAAACTGATGCTAATTAAAAGTGTAGCTTACGCTACAGAAATTTTACAAATATTAAAAAAATCAAACAAATAGGTTACTTCGCTACTTTAAAATCTCGCACAGATTACACGGATTGCACGGATTTAGACCCCGATTGATTTCAATATTATAGAACAAAAGTGCACGGATTTTAGCAACGAGTTGCTTAAATTTCAGTGATTATAACGTAATCACAACCGTAAATCACTGTTATATATATCAAACTGATGCTAATTAAAAGTGTAGCTTACGCTACACAAATATTACAAATCTTAAAAAAAATCAAACAAATAAGTTGCTTCGCTACTTTAAAATCTCGCACAGATTACACGGATTGCGCGGATTTAGACCCCGATTGAGTTCAATATTATAGAACTAAAGTGCACGGATTTTAGCAACGAGTTGCTTAAATTTCACTGATTATAACGTAAATACAACCGTAAATCAGTGTTATATATATCAAACTGATGCTAATTAGTAAGAGAATTCTTTTTGGATTTCTGCAAAAGCAAGTTTAATACGTGTTACTAATTTTTATTGACTAATTTTTATTGACTAATTTTTGAATCTTTTCTCGTTCTTCATTATACGGTATTTCGCATTGGAGGGCTTTTTGGAAGAGTTGGTGTGCGGTTTCTTTGTTACCTTGTGTTTGATAAGCTCGCCCTAATAAATAATAGGCTTTCCAATAATGCGGGTTGAGACTTGTTATGTGCTTTACCTCGTCTATTACAATAGGGGTGTGTTCGCGCAAATGTGTTTCTATCTGTTGTTCTAATACCCTATACGCTTCGTAATCTTTAAACGCTTGGGTATACATAAAAGGGTCGGGCGGAATATTTAAGGAAGTTTGAGGATAAGGGCTGTGCGACGGATAAGCTTTGGTAGCAAATATCTGCTTCAAATCATAGGCTACAAAAGTGCCCAACTGATAAGGAGCTGTCGATACCCATACCAAACGTTCTTGAGGTTTAAAAATCACTGCGTGATGTGCCAATAGCTGGTTGAGCGCTTTCTCATTGCCATAGCCTATGGAATCGGCGTGTAAGCCTTCGGTACTGCGGAGGAGTGTAGCTATTTTAGAGGGGTTCAGCTTAGGTTCTTCTGTTAGGAACTCCTGCATTTTGGCATATCTATACGCTGAATGCGAAGTGCGTATCTGTTTGAGATTCTTCTTATCTTTCTTGTATACTTCACTTTGGAAATGATTGGCGCAAAGCACTGCATTAGGAGCTTCGTACACCCCAAACTTTTTGGGTGAAACCTCGATGATTACTGCTTTGCCGTCGGTAGCACTCCCCACCATTATAGCTTCGGACACGAATACCTTTCGCTTTTTAGCAATGGCAATCGCCTCATCGATATTTTTGGCGTACTGCAAGATTTCACGGCAGAGGAGCGAAATAGGGGTGCGAGCTTTCAGCGGAATAGATGACTTTCCTGCATTGATAGTAACCGTAAGACCTTCGAGATTCATACCCGAGAGTACACCTATCATTCCGCCCCAAGCGTAACTCATAAAAGGAATGCCTTCCTCAGGACGCACAAATCGCACTACCTTTTCAGTAGCAAAGTCATCGGAGAGATAAAAATCGAAATTGCGCCCTATGAGGAGCTGACCATCTTCGGTTTTATCGCCCCAAACCGCTAATGAAGAACAGCCTACGAGCATCAAATCTTGCAAAGCGTGCCCTAAATCGTGAGCCGAATGCAGGTAAAGGGTGCGCTGATAAGCAGGGGCTATGTAGTTGAAAATCGTATCGGAGTACTGCGCTTGTCCCCAGAGTTCTTGCCGGAAAGGGGGTATCACACAATTATTGATATCTCGATTGAACCATTTGACGAACTTGCGCAAAAAACGCTGTTTGCGCTGTGAAGGTACGAAATGATTGAGTTTAACAAAAAGTAGACTATCCTGACGGTGGTACAAAGGCTCAGTAAGGGCACCCGAATTGAGCCCTAACTGATAGGGATTTCCTGAAAGGTAGAGCTCCCACAAGCCTTGTTGATTCTTTGCAATATAGTTATCCTGAAAATACCGCAACGTATCATTTAGTGCAGTAATTTGAGGTTTCTGGTACGGATAGGTTACCTCAGGCGGAGTGATTTTCTTGTAGAAAATACCGCAAGAGGTGAGCAGGAGGTAAAAAGTAAGAAGTAAGAGTTTTTTCATTATGCCGACTCTTCGAACTGCTGATTAAGGTGCAAAAATAGAGATTATTTTTTAATACCCAAAATGCCAATAATGCCAATAATACCAGAAATGCGAAAATTGTAGTTTTCTGAGTATATAGTAAAAATTCGTACGGATTCGGATAATATCGGAGATAGTCGAAGGTAGTAGAAGAGTATACTTAGCTTATAGAAAGCTTATAGGAAGCTTATACGAATCTTGGACGATTGGTATAGAAAGGGTATATAAAAAGTTGATTATTAATAATTAAGAGCAAAAAGTGAATTGTTAAAAACAGTTAAATAAACCAAAGTAAAACAATGGTAAAAAGAAAGTAAGACAGAGCAAAAGTAGTTTAAAAATTGGTAATTGGTATTTTTTTACTACTTTTGCAGTCAGAATAAAAATTGGTAAATTAGCAGATTAGTAGATTAGCAAATTAGCACATATGACAGAACCCAAAAAATACAACCCTACTGATTTAGAAGAAAAATGGTATGCCTATTGGCTTGCCCATAACTATTTTCACTCAACCCCCGATGAGCGTACGCCCTATACCATCGTGATTCCGCCCCCTAACGTTACAGGGGTGCTCCATATGGGGCATATGCTCAACAACACCATTCAAGATGTACTTATCCGCCGTGCACGCCTCAAAGGCTTCAATGCTTGCTGGGTTCCAGGTACTGACCACGCTTCTATTGCAACAGAAGCCAAAGTGGTAGCCAAACTCAAAGAACAAGGCATTAAGAAATCCGACCTCACTCGCGAGGAGTTCCTCGTACACGCGTGGGAATGGACACACCAATACGGTGGGGTGATTCTCGAACAACTCAAAAAATTGGGTTGCTCTTGCGACTGGGAGCGCACTAAATTCACTATGGACGAGGAGCTTTCGGCTTCGGTTATCAAAGTGTTTGTGGATTTGTACAACAAAGGACAAATATACCGCGGACATCGTATGGTGAACTGGGATCCAGAGGCTAAGACCACTCTTTCTGACGAAGAGGTGATTTACGAAGAACGTCAAGGATTTTTATATCATTTGAAATATCAAATCGAGGGGACGAATGAGTACCTTATCATTGCGACAACGCGCCCTGAAACTATTTTTGGCGATACGGCTATCTGCATCAACCCCAACGATGAACGTTGGCAACACCTAAAAGGCAAAAAAGCAATTGTGCCTATCTGCAACCGTGTGATTCCGATTATCGAAGATGAGTACGTAGATGTAGAGTTTGGTACAGGTTGCTTGAAAGTAACCCCAGCCCACGACCCTAACGACAAGGTGTTGGGCGACAAACATCAGTTGGAAGTAATTGATATTTTCAATGATGATGCAACCCTTAATCACTACGGTTTGCACTATGCTGGCAAAGACCGCTTTGTGGTGCGCAAGGAGATAGTAGCCGAATTAGAAGCAAAAAACTTACTCGCTAAAAAAGAGACTTATACTAACAAAGTGGGGACATCTGAGCGTACCAAAGCTGTGATAGAGCCTCGCCTTTCCGACCAGTGGTTCCTAAAAATGGACACCCTTATCCAGCCAGCTATCAAGGCGGTATTGGAAGACGAAAGCATCAAACTATATCCCAAAAAGTTCGAGAATACTTATCGCCATTGGGTAGAGAACGTACGCGATTGGAATATCTCACGCCAATTGTGGTGGGGACAACAAATTCCTGCTTACTACTACGGCGAGGGCAAAGACCAATTTGTAGTAGCCGAAACTAAGGCAGAAGCCCTCGCTTTGGCTAAAGAAAAGAGCGGCAATGCACATCTTACTGAAGCCGATTTGCAACAAGATGAGGATACCCTCGATACTTGGTTCTCGTCTTGGTTATGGCCAATGAGCGTGTTCAACGGTATTTTAGAGCCTAACAACCCTGAAATCGAGTATTATTACCCTACCAACGATTTAGTAACAGCACCTGATATCCTTTTCTTCTGGGTAACCCGAATGATAGTAGCAGGTTATGAATACAAAGGCGAGCGTCCGTTTAACAATGTATACTTCACTGGACTTGTACGCGACAAACAACGCCGCAAGATGTCTAAATCTTTAGGCAACTCACCCGATGCACTCAAACTCATCGCCGATTACGGTGCTGATGGCGTGCGCGTGGGGCTCTTGCTCTCATCGGCAGCAGGTAATGACTTGCTGTTTGACGAAGCCCTTTGTCAGCAAGGAAAAGGATTTGGCAACAAATTGTGGAATGCCTTCCAATTGGTGAAAGGGTGGCAAGTGGATAGCTCGGTAGCACAACCTGCAGCTGCTCAGCTCGCTTTACAATGGTTTGAAGCGAAGTTCAACGCTGTACTCACCGAAGTAGAAGACCATTTTGAGAAATATCGCATCTCCGATGCCCTAATGGCAATTTATAAACTCGCCTGGGACGACTTCTGTGCGTGGCTTTTGGAAATGGTAAAACCCGAATACGGCAAACCAATGGACAAAGCAACTTACGAGGGCGTGGTAGCCGCTTTTGAAAATTTACTAAAACTCCTCCACCCCTTTATGCCATTCCTCACCGAAGAAATATGGCAAAGTTTAGCGCCTCGTACCCCTGAACAAGCCCTTATCGTGGCTACCTACCCCACTGTACAGCCGTACGACGAAAAACTATTGGCAGAATTCGACTTTGCTGCCGAAGTGATAGCAGGTATCCGCACGGTGCGCAAAGAGAAGAATATACCTTTCAAAACACCGCTTAACCTTTCGGTATTAAACAAAGAGCAAATGAGCAATCGTTTTAATGTGGTGATTTCTAAAATGGGCAGACTTGAGGCTATTACCGAAGTAAGTACAGCCATAGAAGGCGCAATGTCTTTCCGCGTAAAAGCTAATGAGTACTTTATTCCAATGGAAGGCGCGGTGAATGTACAAGAGGAACTCAAAAAACTACAAGAGGAACTCACCTATACACAAGGCTTTTTAGCATCGGTGCGCAAGAAACTTTCTAATGAGAAGTTTGTAAATTCAGCACCTACCCAAGTAGTAGATAATGAGCGCAAAAAAGAAGCTGATGCGTTAGCAAAAATTGAAACACTTGAAAAAGCAATAAAAGCAATTAATAATTGATAATTAGATAAATGGAACACTTAAAACAAATGATAGATGAGGCGTGGGAGAATCGCTCATTGCTTCGTGAGGAAATTGTACAGCAAACCATTAGAGAAGTGATTCACCTCTTAGATTTAGGTCAGTTGCGAGTGGCAGAGCCTACTGCCAATGGCTGGAAAGTAAACGAATGGGTGAAAAAGGCTGTAGTGCTTTACTTCCCTATCCAAAATATGAAACCCGTAGAAGTGGGTATCTTTGAGTTCCACGATAAGATTCCGCTCAAACACAACTACGACGAGAAAGGAGTGCGCGTAGTACCACCTGCTGTAGCACGTCGTGGTGCTTTTATTGCCAAAGGAGCCATACTAATGCCCAGCTATGTGAATATAGGGGCGTATGTAGATGAAGGTACAATGGTAGATACTTGGGCTACTGTGGGTAGTTGCGCTCAAATAGGCAAGCACGTGCACCTCAGTGGTGGCGTAGGTGTAGGGGGTGTATTAGAACCCTTGCAAGCAGCCCCTGTGATAGTAGAAGACGGGGCTTTCATCGGGTCGCGTTGTATCTTGGTAGAAGGAGTGCGCGTAGGCAAAGAAGCGGTACTTGGTGCTAATGTAGTGCTTACAGCCTCTACTAAAATCATCGATGTAACGGGTAGCGAACCTAAAGAACTGAAAGGTTATGTACCTGAACGCTCAGTAGTGATTCCTGGTAGTTACACCAAGCACTTCCCTGCTGGAGATTACCAAGTGCCTTGTGCCCTTATCATCGGGCAGCGTAAAGCCTCAACCGATAAGAAAACTTCACTAAATGATGCCCTTAGAGAATATGGAGTTTCTGTATAAGAAAAGTGATGAGGATATAAAATAGAAAAGGCTACCCCAAAGGTAGCCTTTTTAATAGATAATAGATTTAGAATTTATATCCTATCTTAATACCAAAGTTAGGTTCGATAGCCCAGAACTTCTTATTTTCATTAACTTGTTTACCAAAGTTTCGTGCAATATTTGCAAAAGGAGCGATGATAAAGGTATCGTCGAGATTCCATTGGTAACCTGCCCCTACACCTAAGATAAAACTATCCAAACGCGTTTTTACTCCATCTTCAGAGAATGTTCCAAAGCGTTGTTTGATAAAAGGATTTACATAGAGCCCTGTGCCTCCGTCTTCTTCAAAATAATAGTTATATCCTATTTGAATACTAGTAGCTCTGTACTTCTCTCCTTTTTTTCTAGGGAATACAGAAAAGCGGTCGTTAAAGAAAATAGTTCCTTCGATAGACTGATTAGGAGCTATGTAATGTTCATAACCTAACTCTACAGAAGCTAACCATATAACATTCAAGATATTCAAGTTTACTTGATGTTGAGGAAAATCACTTTGGGCAAATGTTTTTGCTGAGAAAAACATAAGCATTACAGCTACAATAATTTTTTTCATCGGTTTTCTTAGTTTAAAAATAATGGCAAAGATACTACTTTTATGCTAATACACAAAAATAATGCTGTAAAATCAAAAAAAGTCCAGTGTGTAGCACACTGGACTTTTATATGTAAAACTAACTAATTCACTTGTGAAGAAAAGGTAACAACTATTAAAAACACTAAAAAAGAATACAGACTTCACAAGGAATCGCAAACGAAATATAAAGACTTTACTACTATTATATTCCTTTACTAATAGTGGGGCAAAGGTATATATTATTTTGAATACATCCAAATAAATAGTAGAATAATTTTAAATAACATATATTTAATACTGATAATCAACACATAGCATATTCTCTATTTTTCTACCCAACTTGCATATTTAGGATAGTTTAGGGCAGTTCGCTCGATGAGAGTCCTCTGTTCATCGGTAATATTTTTGAGTTTTTTAGCAGGAACGCCAGCATAGAGGCTCCCTTTTTCTATATGGGTATTAGGAGGTACTACGGCTCCAGCAGCTACAATGCTATGGCTTTCTACCACACATCCGTCCATTACGATGCTTCCCATACCTATAAGCACATCATCTTCGATAGTACAGCCGTGTACGATAGCGTTATGCCCTATGGAAACACGATTGCCAATGGTTGTGGGGTGTGTTTGATAGGTAGCGTGAATCACTACACCATCTTGAATATTGGTGTCATCACCTATGCAAATAGTGTTTACATCGCCACGAATAACCGCATTATACCACACGGTACAGCGGTCGCCTAACTGCACATCACCGGTAAGGGTAGCATTTTCAGCAAAAAAGCAACCTTCCCCGAAGGTAGGTTGCTTTCCGTTAACTTTCTTGACTAACATATTCTTTTAGTTTATCTATTATCTCTTGTAGACCATTAGTTTTTATCTCGAAAGTAGTAGCCAATAGCATTCCTAATTTTCCTTTGGGGAATCCTTGAGTGCTAAACCACTCGAGGTAATAGGAAGGCAAATCAGCAATCATAGTACCCTTGTACTTGCCATAAGGCATAGGAGTAGTGATGATTTCTTTGAGAATTTCGGGGGACATAGAATTAGAAAATTAGGAAATTAGATAATTAGAAAATTAGCAGATTTACTAATGTGCTATTTTAACCATCTTCCTCTTTTCTTCGTTGCGCTCTATTTTATGGTTAGGGCGCGTCCATTTAGGGTTTTCGCCCAAGGAGTGATATTGAGAATCTTCCGCTTCTACGGTGTGTGGTTGTGGATGTGTTTCAAAAGGTTTCTGAATGCGCATACCGAGTACGCCGAGCATTTGCATATCCTCATTGATATCGGGGTTAGGAGTGGTGAGGAGCTTATCGCCTGCGAAAATAGAATTAGCTCCCGCAAAGAAACAGAGCGCTTGTCCTTCTTGGCTCATTTGGGTACGACCTGCGGAAAGGCGCACTTGCGATTGAGGCATCACGATACGCGCGGTAGCTACCATACGCACCATCTCGAAGATATCTACGGGCTCACAGTCTTCCAAAGGCGTTCCTTCTACGGGCACTAAGGCATTGATAGGCACCGACTCGGGTTGTGGGTTGAGGGTAGAGAGTGCTACGAGCATTCCGGCGCGGTCTTCGAGTGATTCACCCATACCAATAATCCCTCCACTGCACACAGTGATATTGGTTTTGCGCACGTTGTCAATCGTTTTGAGACGGTCGTCATAACTACGGGTAGAAATGATTTCTTTGTAGTATTCTTCTGACGTATCGAGGTTGTGATTGTAAGCGTACAAGCCTGCTTCCGCCAAACGTTGGGCTTGATTTTCGGTAAGCATACCGAGTGTACAGCACACTTCCATATCCAGCTTATTGATAGTACGCACCATTTCAAGTACTTGTTCAAATTCGGGACCATCTTTTACGTTACGCCACGCTGCCCCCATACACACACGTGAAGCTCCTGCTGATTTAGCACGAAGGGCTTGGGCTTTTACGTGAGTAACACTCATCATATCGGCGTTTTCTATTTTTACTTCGGTTTCGTAACGCGCCGATTGCGGACAGTAAGCACAGTCTTCGGAGCAACCTCCCGTTTTAATAGAGAGAAGTGTAGAGACTTGTACCGAGTTAGGGTCGTGATATTTACGATGCACGGTAGCGGCTTCGTAGAGCAACTCCATTAGGGGTTTATTGTAAATAGCCATTATTTCTTCTTTCGTCCAATTATGACGGGTTTCGGCATTGCTACAGCCACACGTATGTTGATTTTCGCACATAGTTCTTTTCTTTATTTCGGGGGCAAAGGTAGTAAATTAATTACGAATGACAAATTACGAATTACGAAAGTGTGTGACGCAATATTAACTTTTAACCATTGCTAAGATTTTTTGTACTTGTTCCTCTATAGTAAGATTGGTATTATCGATAACTATGGCATCATTGGCTTTTTTGAGAGGTGACTCTTTGCGGGTAGTATCGATATGGTCGCGGTGCTGGATATTGGCAAGCACTTCGTCGAACGATGCTTTATCGCCTTTGGCTTGTAACTCTTTATAACGGCGCTGAGCGCGCACTTGTTCGCTAGCGGTCATAAATATTTTAAGTTCAGCATTGGGAAATACCGTTGTACCTATATCGCGTCCGTCCATTACAATACCTTTGTCTTTACCCATTTTGCGTTGAAGGTCTACTAAGTAAGTGCGGACTTCGGGTTGTTTGGCAACTTCGCTCACCCAATTGGCTATTTCAATACCGCGTATTTCGTTTTCGATATTCTTACCGTCCAAATAAATTTCAGAAAATCCCAACTCAGGGTTGTACACGAACTTTATTTCCGACTTTCGCAGGGCTTTCATCAGGGGTTTTACTTCGATGCCCGAGGTAGAAACATAACCTTTTTCTAAGGCTAAATAAGTAACGGCGCGGTACATCGCACCTGTATCGATATAGACGTAGCCCAACGCTTTGGCTACGGCTTTGGCAGTAGTACTCTTTCCTGTTGAGGAATAGCCATCAATGGCAATGATAATATTCATTAGTGTTTAGTTATTAGTTTTTAATCGTTAGTTATTTGTAGAGTGATGGGGCTATTTCTATTTCGGTTACAACTTTTTTGTTTTTATCGTAGTAATAATAGTATAGTGTTATATTGTTATCAATGAAAAAGCGCATCTTTTGGCGATTGCTTCTTAGGTTTTGTACAATAGCTTCCTTAGCTGCTGATGCGTCGAACTCTACTTCTTCGGAATCGAAATTAAAAAGAGTTGCATAATACCCCATAGTTTTTTCCCCTTTTAGGGCAACACTATCTAAGCGCACCCCCTCTTCTATTATTTGTGGTAATTGCCGGTTTATTTCGGCTACTTGATTCTTCATTTCATCGGTAACTAAATCGTTTTTAGCTTTTGAAAAGAAGGAGCTTGTGAGATAGCGCGTCGTAAAAAATGCCGCTAAAAATACCACAACAAAAGACACCACACCCACTATTAGTGCCATAATGTTTTTAGTGCGTTTGTTCTTTCGGGTTTCCTGAGTGTTAAGAAAATCGTTCATTTTTATCTCTTTTTAACGCTACAAAGATATAAAACAAAATGCAAACTGCAATGCCCTGATGCGTTTTTATCTTAAAAAAGTACGACTACCTAATGATAAATACTTAAAAACAATGAAATAAGAAAATGAGAAAATGAGGAAATGAGAAAATTAGAGAATGAGAAAATGAGGTGGAGTTACAAGAAACGTGCTAGCGGAGGGATTGTAAGTTTATTCAACTTTGCCAAAGGTCGTAGCACGACGGGCAATTAACTTTGGCAAAGTGTGTACTGCAAAAGCGATGTGTTTGAGTTATTAGGAGAAGGCGGAAGATATCGGAAGAGTTCGGAAGAGGTGATTCAGATGAAAGGTAAAAAATGAGCTGTAATTTAGGTGGTGTTAGCTTATAGAGAGCTTATAGGAAGCTTATACGAATCTTGGACGATTGGTATAGAAAGGGTATATAAATAATTGATTAATAATATAATACAACAACGCTAAAAATGTTAAAAACAGGGTTTCGAGGCGAAAGAAAAGGGAATGAGTAATGGATAAGGATAGGAACTCGGTGCTTACTCAAAAGTCGGTGAGCTATTGTTGAACAGTATGCGAGATTAGAAATTAGTTTTACGTATACCCAAAAGATGTTATATTATATCGAATAGACATTATTTAATAGAAATTCATACGAACTGATAAACAGCAAGATAAGAGGAGGTTACCCATAAAGTTTTGAGAAAAAGTGTAAGAATATTTGTGTAGGTCAAAAAAAAATCGTAAAATTGCACCCGCAAAAAGTAGTGTCTACAAAACACTTAAATAACTGATTTATAAGGTAAATATATAATAGAAAGAAAAATAATATGGGTTTTTTTGATTTCTTGACAGAAGAAATAGCCATTGATTTGGGTACTGCGAACACCCTCATTATTCACAATGACAGGGTAGTGATTGATAGTCCATCGATTGTAGCAATAGATAGGACAACCAGAAGAATTATAGCCGTAGGTAGAGAAGCACGGCTAATGCAAGGGAAAACACACCCTAATATCACCACTGTTCGTCCGCTAAAAGACGGGGTAATTGCCGACTTTGACGCTTCGGAACAGATGATAGGAATGCTCATTAAGAGTATACCTGCGTTGCGCAAACGCTTTTTCTCGCCTTCTTTGCGTATGGTAGTTTGTATCCCCTCAGGAATTACCGAGGTGGAAACGCGTGCGGTACGCGAGTCGTGCGAACGTGTGAACGGTAAGGATATTTACCTCGTACACGAACCGATGGCAGCGGCTATTGGTATAGGGCTTGACATTATGCAACCTAAGGGTAATATGATTATCGACATAGGTGGGGGTACTACCGAGATTGCGGTGATTGCCTTAGGGGGTATTGTATGCGACAAGTCGGTAAAAATTGCAGGGGATATTTTTAACTCGGATATTGTGCACTATATGCGTACGCAACACAACCTTTACGTAGGGGAAAGTACTGCAGAAAACATCAAGATGACCGTAGGAGCTGCTACTGAAGACCTCGATGCCCCACCAGATGATATTATGGTACAAGGGCGTGACCTGCTCACCGGTAAGCCTAAGCAAGTGCAAGTATCCTACCGCGAAATGGTAAAAGCACTGGATAAGTCTATTCTTCGTATAGAAGATGCTATAATGGAGACACTTTCGCAAACGCCTCCTGAATTAGCTGCCGATATCTATAATACAGGTATCTATATGGCAGGTGGTGGCTCGATGTTGCGAGGGTTAGACAAACGTATTTCTATGAAAACTGACCTCCCTGTATACGTAGCCGAAGACCCTTTGCGTGCCGTAGTACGTGGAACAGGTATCACTCTAAAAAACATTAACAAATTCAGAAGTATTTTATTAAAGTAAAAATAGATAGAGGTAAGAGATAAGAAACAAGAGGTATGAACCAAATCATTCAATTCTTTATGAGGTCGAGGGACTTTTTTGTGTTCCTCGCACTGTTCTTATGCGCTATTGGTTTGGTTTTTAACAGCAATTATTATCCTCAGAGTGCTTACATAAACTCAGCGAATGCAGTGTCGGGTAGGCTTTACAGTTTCACAGACTATTGGGCACAATATTTTAGCTTACGCGGTCAGAACGAAACCCTTACTGAGGAGAATCGAGCTCTGCGCTCACAACTCTTACGGATGGAACAGCAAATCCGCAATATATCTCTTGTAGATTCGGTGTCATTTCCCACTACCGATTCACTGAAATACAAGGTACTTAAAGCAAATGTGATAAAAAATAGTTTCCGTTTAAAAAACAACTACCTCACTATCGACAAAGGCACGAAAGACGGTGTAAAGCAAGATATGGGAGTGCTCTCGCCACAAGGAGTTGTGGGGATAATAGAGAATACTTCGGAGAGGTTTGCTACTGTACAAAGTGTACTGAATACTAGGTCGGCACTGAATGCAATGGTGAAGCGCACACAACACTTTGGTTCATTGCGTTGGGATACCAGAGAAGTGAATAAAGTACAGCTGTTAGAAGTACCTAATATAGCCCCTATACAGAATGGAGACACGATTGTAACAGGGGGTATGTCGAACATATTCCCCAAGGGAATTCCTATTGGCAGGATAGTTCATTTTGAAAAGAGCAAAAAGGATAATACGTATATCATTGATGTAAAGCTATTTGCTGATATGTCGAACCTTGAATATGTGTATATTATTGAAGATAGAGATAGAGCAGCCGTTTCTGACTTAGAAAAACAGAACCCAAAATGAGTCACCCAGTAGTAAGAAATGTATATTTATTTGTATTCTTAGTGTTGTTGCAGGTACTCATCTTCAACAATGTGGAGTATTGGGGCTATGTAAATCCGATGGTTTACATAGTGTTTATACTGTTATTACCCTATCGTGAAAACAGAATGCCTTCATTGGTAGCGGCATTTTTAATAGGGTTGTGTATAGACATTTTTTCTAATACGGGAGGGTTGCACGCTGCCAGTAGTGTACTCATAGCTTATTTGCGTAATCCGATACTACTAACAGTATTTGGCAAGAATTTTGAGTATCAAGAATTGGATTTGCTCGCTTATCCGTTTTCTAAGATTTTTAGCTATACAACCTTGATGGTGGTAGTGCATCACACACTGTTTTATTTCTTAGAAGTCTTTAACTTCAATCACTTGTTTCTTACATTAGCAAAGATTGTAGGAGCATCTATCTTCACTATCATCGTTTGTTTGCTATTCATCTATCTGTTTAGTAAAAATAAGAAATGAGAAAATATCTGTTGCCCATTATTATTCTTTTTGTGGCAGTGGTGTTCTTAGTACGGTTATTCTTCTTACAAGTAATATTTCACGAGGAAAATACAGGAATTGACAACATTGCTATTGAAACGGTATACGATTACCCCGAACGCGGATATATTTACGACCGTAATGGAGAACTATTAGTATCGAACCAACCTGCCTATGACGTGATGGTTGTGCCCAGTGAGGTGAAAACTCTCGATACCTTAGAGCTTTGTGGACTCCTTGAAATCAGTAAAGAAGAGTTTAGGGAACGACTCATAAAAGCAAGTGATTACTCACGCAAAAAACCTTCGGTAATCGTGCACCAGCTCTCCAAAGACGATTATGCTGTACTACAAGAAAAGTTGCGCAAGTTTCAAGGATTTTATATACAGAAGCGAATGCTCCGCAGTTACCTCACTCACAATGCGGGAAATGTATTGGGATATATCAGCGAGGTAAATGAATGGGAACTAAAAAAGAACCCTTATTACTTAGCTGGTGAACTGATAGGGCGCAGTGGGGTAGAAAAACAATACGAGGAATTCTTACGAGGTAAAAAAGGTGTACAATTCTTCCAAAAGGACAAACACAACGCTGCTATTGAACGCTATAAAAATGGCGCAATGGATACTTTGCCTATCACTGGACAACCATTGCAACTAACCATAGACATCAATTTGCAAGCCTATGGCGAAATGCTGATGCAACACAAACACGGCGGAATTGTAGCTATAGAACCTAAAACAGGTGAGATTCTCGCATTGATATCAGCGCCTACTTTTGATCCTGCTCTGTTGGTAGGACGTGAACGTTCTAAAAACTACACAGCCCTTTATAACGATTCGATTGCTAAACCTCTTTACGACCGCACACTATTAGCAGAATACCCACCAGGGTCGCCATTTAAAGTAATAAACGCACTAATAGGCTTACAGGAAGGTGTGATAACACCAGGTAGTGTATTCAGCTGTGGAGGAGGTTATCGTTTTGGAGGGCGTATAATGCGTTGCCACTGCGGGCGCAGTTCTAATGACTTATTACACGGGATAGCTTTTTCTTGTAACTCTTATTTTGCAAATACCTATAAGCGTGCTATTGATATGAAAACCACTTCGGCAGTGGGTATGGACAAGTGGAATGCTCACGTACGAAGTTTTGGATTGGGAAGCTTTTTAGGTGCTGACCTACCGACGGGACGTGCAGGGAAAGTACCTAATACTGCTTTGTATGACAAACAATATGGTAAAGGTCGCTGGAATGGTACAACCAATATCTCTAACGCTATTGGGCAAGGAGAACTGCTCACCACTCCTATACAGCTTGCTAATGTTATGGCAGCTATCGCTAATAGAGGTTATTACTATACCCCTCATATCGTAAAAAAAATAGATAATAAAATTACTCCATTTCAAGAGTATACCGTTGCTAAGCACACTACAATAGCCCCTAAGAACTTTGAACCTGTGATTAGAGGTATGAATATGGCATATGAGCAAGGTACTGCACGCCGTACCCAAATTGAAGGTATTAATATCGCTGCTAAAACAGGTACCGCCGAAAACTTTATAAAAGTGAATGGCAAGCGTATGCAACTTACTGACCACTCTATATTTGTAGCTTTTGCCCCCATAGAAGACCCTAAGATTGCTATTGCCGTATTTGTGGAAAACGGGTATTACGGAGCACGAGTAGCTGCTCCCATCGCCTCACTAATGATTGAAAAATACCTAAAAGGTGAAGTATACCGCTGCGACCTCGAAAAACAAATGCTCGAAAAGAGTCTTGAAGACGAATATATGAAGCCTTATAGCGGATTGCCTTTTACCATCAACCGATAATGAAGAAAATTATATTAGCCTCAGGCTCACCGCGCCGTCAGCAGTTCCTGAAAGAATTAGATATCCCTTATGAGGTAGTTCTTAGACCCATAGACGAAACCTACCCAAAACACTTAAAGCGAGAGCAAATCACCGACTATCTCGCCCAGCTGAAAGCTACGCCCTTTGCAGGTGAAATACCTACGGATTGTGTGCTTCTCACCTCTGATACTATTGTGTGGCACGAAGGTAAAGCCCTTGGTAAACCGAAAGACGCTACCGAAGCCTTCGCAATGTTGCGTTCGCTCTCGGGGAAGACTCACGAGGTAATTACCTCTATATGTTTTACTACTAATGAAAAGCAAATAACGGAGCACTGTATTACGAAAGTAACCTTTAAAGAGCTTTCCGATGACGAAATAACCTATTACATAAGTCACTATCAACCTTTCGATAAAGCAGGAGCTTACGGTATACAGGAGTGGATAGGACATATAGGAGTTACCGCTATTGAAGGCTCTTATAACAACGTAATGGGACTGCCTACGCATTTAATTAAAGAACAAATATAAAACAAATAAACTCTGGTAATTCTTGAATTTTACCAGAGTTTTTTCTTATATACTAATTAGCTTAAACTATTAAAAAACAATTTATTAAGAAAAATAATAAAAAAAGAATTATTAAAAAAATTGCAGTTTTAAAATATTTATTGTACTTTTGGGGCTGTATTTTAAATAGAAATACAAATGGCTATATTTAATAAAGAGAGAGATAATAAAAAGATTATTATGGCAGCAGAAAATCCCACAGGAAGTAGCAACCGTATTGTTACTGAAACAAAATTCAAAGGAGAAATCAATTCAAAATCTGATTTTAGAATTGATGGTGAAGTGGAAGGAACTTTCCAAACTTCAGGTAAACTAGTAGTAGGCAGAACCGGTGTGATAAAAGGCACTGTGATTTGCGAAAACGCCGATATTGAAGGTAAAATAACAGGTACCCTCAAAGTGAGTAGTATTTTAAGTTTAAAATCTACTGCAGTTGTAGAAGGCGAAGTGTACGTAGATAAGCTTTCTATAGAACCAGGAGCGGTATTTAACGTTTCTTGCTCGATGAAAGGAGGCAAAAACAGCTTTACTATCAATGAAAAACCACAAGCACCACTTACAGCCGAAAAACAACCACCTAAATAAGTGGATTACCTTTTCACAAATAGGGCTACAAATGGCTATTACCATAGCCATTTGTAGCTTTTTTGGTGTTTGGTTAGATGGTAAATTTCCTAATGAGTACTCTCTATGGACAGTGGTATGTTCGCTTTTTGGGGTATTTGGAGCTATGTATTCAGTAATTAAGAAAGCCCAACAGATGAGCGATGAAGAGTAACATACTCCTGTTTGTAAAATATTTATTATTGCTTATTGCCGGAGGGGTAGGACTCTTTTGGCTGTACGATTATTGCGTAAACACAGAGGGTATTAGTTTGTATTATTCGCTAAATACCTTGCTCATCTTCCATTGTGGTTTATCTTTCTTCTTATTTAGTATTATCTTCATCGTAAACAAAAGACGCAAACAGCACACTGCTTTTGCTTTTATGGCGGGCTTTGTATTGCGTTTTGTAGCCGTAGTAATTCTCTCACTTCCGCTGGTAAAAACTGTAAGTCCTTCACCTTTATACGAAATGTTCTTCATCTTATTGCCCTCTCTTTATTTCACAACCATAGAGGCTGTATTAGCGATTCGGTTGATAAAATAAGTGGAGCCGTATGGCGGGTAGAAAATTAAAAAATTTGGAAATTAGCAAATGAGAGAATTAGGAAATTTGGAAATGAGAGAATGAGAAAATGAGAAAATGAGTAGTGATAAAAATAGTTTTTTGAGAGGTCTGACTTGTCGGACAAATCGGACTGGTCTGAGTTATCGGAGGAAAACGAAAAATATAAAAAGTGAGTTGGGAGGGTTTTTGATGAGAAAAGGCTATGAGATGGGTGGGGTTAGCTTATAGAGAGCTTATAGGAAGCTTATACGAATCTTGGACGATTGGTATAGAAAGGGTATGCAAATAATTGATTAATAGTGTAATACAACAAGGCTAAAAATGCTAAAAACGGGGTTTCGAGACGAAAGAAAGAGGAAGAGGTGATAGACCTTAGACCATAGGCACTAGGAGATAACCTCCCCCTTACACATACCCAGCTATCGCTGGCTACCTCGAAGAAGGGGAAGGTAGCGACGGAAAAAGGAACAAATAACGAAGGACGAGAGGCGAATGATGAAGGCAAGACGATAGTAAGATAAGGGGAAAATAGAGACCGAGTGTGGCAATTTTGTGGGAAAACACCTTGTTAAAGACACTATTTGTGAATTTGAATCAGAAGTATAACTTTTTTTGTTAAAATATTAGGCAATATCAAAAAAATGCTGTAATATTGCACCATAATTTTAATTTCATAATTTTACACACTATGGATGCACAAAAAGTGGATATGTTTATCGTAACTAATGGTAAATTTTTCAGACCTGAAATCGTTCCTCAAATTCGTGAAAAGCTTCTTTCTTTGGACGAATCAAAATGGGTAATGCTACAAACGATACAGTTTAAAGACCCTACTACTTCTCTCCTCATTTCTATTTTTGCAGGACATTTGGGCATTGACCGTTTCTACATAGGCGATGTAGGTATGGGAGTTGGTAAATTGCTTACTTGTGGTGGTTTGGGTATTTGGACGATTGTGGACTGGTTCCTAATTATGGACGCTACAAGAGACAAAAATGCGGAATTATTAGCTTCAGCACTTAGTTACTAATTGACGACTAAAAAGTTCTATACATTCATCACACTCCTATGTCTTGCCTGTTGGGGGTGGCTACTTAGCCACTATGTTTTTCACGGGCAGGACATAGGGGTTACTGTTTGTGCAATAAAGAATGTTACGGGGTACCCCTGTCCGTCGTGTGGTACCACGCGGTCGGTTGAGGCTTTTTTTGAAGGACACTGGGGAGAGGCGTTACTAACCAATCCGCTTGGGGTATTGGCATCGGTATTACTTATCATTACTCCGTTATGGTTACTTTATGATTTATGCAGAAAGAAAACTACTTTGCAGGGAGCTTACATAAAGTTTGAACAATTCTTTAAACACCCTTACGTGTATATTCCCTTTTTTATTCTCATAGTACTGAACTGGATTTGGAATATTTATAAAGGTTTATGATAGAATCTAAACAATTAAACGAACGCATCAGCGATGGTGACAAAGAGCGCGCTGCCAATAGCTATATAATGTCGATAGTGGCTATTATGGCGGGAATGCCTTTGCCTATTATCAATCTACTGGCTACCATATTCTTTCTGGTGGCACATCGCAAAGGTTCTTATTTTGTGCGTTGGCATTGTTATCAAGCCTTCGTTTCACAACTCTTCTTATTTTTTGTAAACACCACTACTTTCTGGTGGACTGTATCAATAGTATTGGGGAGCAATTTAGTAACTAATGCTTATATTGCTTGGCTGATTATTGCCTTTATCTTTAATGTCTATGAAATTATAGGCACGTTTTATTCTGCCATAAAGATACGCAAGGGCGAACATTTATCGTGGTGGTTTTACGGTGATATTGTAGATTTAATAGTGAAAAAATAATGAATAAAGTAATATCAAGAGGCTCTATTTTACTGTGTGTTTTCTTTGGCGGTTGGTTTTTACTGCAACAAGTAAACTGGTTGGGGATTTTTAAGATTAACCCGCTGATAAGGAATGAATATGTGAAGAAAATAGAGGTGAAGCTGGGTGAAATGATGTTTGAGGACTTCACGAGCAGAAACTCGGTGGTAGACGATAGCCTTGCAGTAGCGACTATCGACAGTATGGTGACCAAAATATGTGATGCTAATAACATCGACCGGAAGGAGCTGAAAGTGTACTTATTAGATAGTGAAGAGATAAATGCTTTTGCTTTGCCTAATCACCAGCTGATGATTTATACAGGACTTGTAAAAAAGACCTCAAGCCCAGAAGCCCTTTGTGGGGTGATTGGGCACGAGCTGGCGCATATTGAAAAAGATCACGTAATGCAGTCGCTTGTAAGAGAATTAGGGATAGGCACTTTGTTTGCTATTATTTCGGGGCGGTCAGACCTTTCGATGATTACAGAAGTAGGCAGAATCGTGTCTTCGAGTGCTTTTAACCGAAATATGGAAAAAGAAGCCGACCTTGTGGGACTTACCTATATACAAAATGCGAAGATAGACCCTAAACCTTTTGCTGAGTTTATAGGGGTAATAGATGATAAAAATACTCCACCTTCGGCATTTAAATGGGTAAGCACTCACCCTTTCCCAAAGGATAGGAAAGAGTATTTGCTTCAAAATATCGGTAAACAGCAAACTAACTACAAGCCTGTTATTTCTTCATCTACTTGGGAAACATTTAAGGAAATCATAGAGGAAGAATAATTATGCGACTCTTAGCTATAGACTACGGAACCAAACGCACAGGAATTGCTGTAACCGACCCTTTGCAAATCATCGCTTCGGGGCTTTGCACAGTAGAAACCCCTACCCTACTGGCTTTCCTAAAACAATATACTGCCGAGGAAGCCGTAGAAGCCTTTGTGATTGGGCAACCTAAACGACTCAACAACGAGGATTCCAGCGTAGAGGCTGAGATACAAAAGTTTATCAGTAAGTTACAACAGGAGTTTCCAGAGATACCTATCCACCGTCAAGACGAGCGGTTTACCTCCAAACTTGCTTTCCAAACAATGATTGATAGCGGACTTAAAAAGAAACAACGTCAAAACAAAGCATTGATAGATGAAATAAGCGCTACAATTATCTTACAGGAATTTCTTTCAGGGAGAGCCAATGAGTGGTCAAGTAAAAGATAAAATCACGATAAAAATATTTAACCAATGAAAAAGTTTATTATCACTATTGTATGTATGTTGTGTGCTGCGCCTCTTCTTTTTGCACAAACCCTTTTATCTCCTAATGGGAACCTCAAACTCTCATTTCGGCTTAATGAAAAAGGTACGCCTACTTATGCCTTAACTTTCAAAGGCAAAACAGTCATCAGTGAGAGTGCTCTGGGGTTTGTAATCAACCAAAAGGAGGATTTCAACAGCAATTTTGAAATCACAGATGTTCAATTTGCTGAAGCTAATAGTGTATGGCAACCCGTATTGGGCGAAAACAAAGAGATTCGCGACCATCACAAAGAAATGTTTGTCCGTCTCACTCAGAAAAACAACGGACGACAATTGCACTTGCGCTTTCGCTTGTTCAACGACGGTTTAGGTTTCCGCTATGAGTTCCCCGTGCAAAACAATTTCCGTCACTTTAGAATTCAAGAAGAACTTTCTACTTTTCAACTTTCGGGTAACCACAAAGCCTTCTGGATTCCTGCCGATTATGATACCAACGAGTTCCCTATAACCACTTCTGCCATTTCGGAAATTCCAAAACTTATAGATAAAGTGCGCGAAGAACCTTTGGCTGCCAAAGCACCTACTCCCAATGTAGCCGTACAAACGCCTTTGATGCTCAAATCAAATGATGGATTATACATCAATCTGCACGAGGCGGCTTTGGTGAATTACCCTTCAATGATGCTCAACGTCAGTGCTACCAAACATCAGTTATCAGCTCATTTAGTCCCCGATAAGAATGGGGTAAAAGGCTATATTCAAACGGGTAGCGTAACGCCGTGGCGCACGATAGTAGTAAGCGATGATGCCCGTGATATTTTAGCTTCTAACCTTATCCTCAACCTCAACGAACCCTGTAAAATCGCCGATACCTCTTGGATTCACCCTACTAAATACATAGGTGTTTGGTGGGAGTATTTCATAGGAGGCGGCAGTACGTGGGCTTACTCCGATGACCGCGATATTACCATTGGCGTTACCGATTATACAAAACTAAAACCTAACGGACATCACGGTGCTAATACCGAGCACGTAAAACAATACATCGATTTTGCCGCTCAGCACGGTTTTGATGCCGTTCTTGTGGAAGGTTGGAACGAGGGCTGGGAAGATAATTATGCTTACGACAAAGAGCGCATCTACAGCTTTACCAAAGCCTACCCCGATTTTGATGTACAAGCACTACACCAATACGCCGCTGCCAAAGGAGTAAAACTGATTATGCACCACGAAACTACCTCCTCAGTAGTTGATTACGAACGCCACCTGCACGAGGCTTTCCGCTTTATGAAAGACAACGGTTACGACGCCGTGAAAACAGGTTATGTTGGACATATCATTCCGCGCAGCGAATACCACGACGGACAATGGATGGTAAACCACTACAACTATGTAGCCGAAACCGCTACTAAGTACCGCATAATGGTCAATTCTCACGAGGCGGTGCGACCTACTGGTATGAGCCGTACTTACCCTAACTGGGTAGCCCAAGAGAGTGCACGCGGCACCGAATTTGAATCGTTCAACGGCAATCGCCCCGAACATACTACTATCCTCCCCTTCACCCGCTTAATGGGTGGCGCTATGGACTATACCCCTGGTATTTTTGAAGGCGATTTGAGCCGATATGGCAACAACAAAGCCAAACTCAGCACTACCCTTGTGAAGCAATTAGCGCTCTACGTAACAATGTATAGTCCCTTGCAAATGGCAGCCGACTTACCTGAGAACTACGAAAAACACCTCGATGCTTTCCAATTTATCAAAGATGTAGCAGCCGACTGGGATAATACTTACATTTTAGAAGCCGAACCTGGTGATTACATCACCATTGCCCGAAAAGCCAAAGGTAAAAATGAGTGGTTCGTGGGTGCTATCACCGATGAAAACGCTCGTGAAGCTCTCGTCGATTTTAGTTTTCTACCCAAAGGAAAAACCTATACCGCTACCCTCTACACCGATGGCAAAAATGCTGACTGGCGTACCAACCCCAAAAGTTACTCCATCAAAACAATGAAAGTAACTCACAAAACCAAACTCAAACAACGCCTTGCCCCCAGTGGAGGTTTGGCTATAAGCATTAAGTGATTATGAAACAATTCTTTTTCCTTCTCAACCTTATTCTTTGCATTTCGGCAAATGCCCAAGACCCGTGGGTGCTCAAAGCAGAGAGCATCGACCCCACTAACTATTACGGGGTTACAATAGGCAATGGAATGATAGGAATGCGTTCTTCTGCTGTACCTCTACAAATAGACCAAGTAATCATAGCAGGGCTGTACGATTACAGCAAAAGTAGGGTAGTTTCGGCTATGCCTAATATCAATCCATTACAACTGCGAATAGCTATTGATTACGAGGATATCAACACTCATTCCGTTAGTGATTTTACTCAAGAATTAGAGTTGCGCAATGGGGCATTCACAGGGCACTTCAGCTTTAAAAACAAAGCTAAGGTGTCCTACACTTATTATGCTTTAAGGCACTTGCCTCACACCTTGCTGTTAGACATCAGTATTACCCCTTTGCGCGATATTACGCTTCTGGCAGAGAACATTCTAACCACTCCCGAGGGCTTCCGCAACCCTCAAAACTACTTCAATGAAATCAACCCGCCTCACGCTCATATCCCATTGCTCACTACGGTGGCTCAAACACCAGCAGAGAATGCCAAAGTAGCAGTAAGCAACGCTTTTCTTTTCGATAAAAAATACGGTAACGCTCCTCAAATATTGCACGAAATGAGGGATTATAACAGTCACCTAATGCAATTTACTCATAAGCTAAAAGCAGGCGAAACCTATTCTTTCTCACTAATTGGCAACCTAATAACCTCTCAGCACTCTGCCGACCCTTACAACCAAGCCGAAAGACTCTGTACTTATGCTTTCTTGCAAGGACACGAGGCGCTACTTGCAGGACATAACAAACAGTGGGCAAAACTCTGGGAAAGCAACATTGAGATTGAGGGTGATGATCAAGCTAATCAGGACATCCACAATATGTTATACCACTTATACGCTTCGGTAAGTGAGCTCCATTCCTTTTCTCTTTCTCCTTATGGGTTAAGCCACACAGGGTATATGGGACACATTTTTTGGGATACCGAAATGTGGATGTATCCCCCTTTGCTATTATTGCAACCCGAAATAGCTAAAAACCTCCTCAACTATCGCTATCAAAGGTTAGAACGCGCCAAACACAACGCTGCGTTGCACGGTTATCAAGGTGCTATGTTTCCTTGGGAAAGTGCCGCTTCAGGAGAAGAAGATACCCCTGTGTGGGCACTCACAGGCACTTACGAGCATCACATTACTGCCGATGTAGCCATAGCGGTTTGGAATTACTATTGTGTAACTAAGGATAAAGAGTGGTTGCGCCGCATAGGCTACCCCATTTTAGAAAGTACTGCTACTTTTTGGCAAAGCCGAGTGAGTGAACAAGCTCCCTATCAAATTAAAAACGTAGTATGTGCCGATGAATGGGCTGAAAATGTAGATAACAACGCCTATACCAATGCGGCTGCCAAACTGAATTTGCTCTACACTACTGCTGCTGCTAAAGTATTAGGCATAAAAGCTAACCCACAGTGGAAAACCATAGCCGAACAGCTCGTTTTCAGCACAATGGATAATGGCGTAACTCGTGAACACGATAGCTATACGGGGCAATTCATCAAACAAGCTGATGTAAATCTATTAGCTTATCCGTTAAAAGTAATTACCGACAAAAAGCAAATACGCAAAGATTTAGAGTATTACAAAGACAAAGTGCCTTACAACGATACCCCTGCTATGACACAAGCTATATTCTCTCTCTTATACAGCCGATTGGGCGACCGCGAAAAGGCTTATAAGTATTTCACCGAAGCCTACCACCCTAACCTCTTGCCTCCTTTTAGAGTAATGGCGGAAACCAAAAATGGTAAGACTCCTTATTTCCTCACTGGAGCAGGTGGCGTACTACAAACGGTGATGATGGGATTTGGAGGCTTAGATATATCCGAAGAAAAAGGTGTACAACAACTAAAAACTGTAATGCCCTCTCATTGGAAAAAAATCACTTTAAAAGGCATCGGAATTGACAAAAAAACATATATCATATCAAATGAATAAACCTCAATCACACCCCCCTAAAGCCAAACAAATACCTCATATATTCAACGAATTTGGAAAAGAACGCACCGATAATTACTATTGGCTGCGTGAGCGCGAAAATCCTGATGTTATTGCTTATTTAGAAGCCGAAAACGCCTACTATCAGGCGCAAACAGCACACACCAAACCTTTGCAAGAAACGCTCTTTGCCGAAATGAAAAGCCGCATCAAAGAGAACGATAGTTCTGTGCCTTATTGCTACAACGGTTATTGGTATCAAACTCGTTATGAAGAAGGTAAGGATTACCCTATTTATGTGCGCTACAAAGAAACGCTTGATGCTCCCGAAGAAATTCTTTTCGATTGTAATACAATGGCTAAAGGCAAAGCCTACTTTCACCTCGATAGCTTTGCCATAAGCGACGACAATCAGTGGGCAGTTTTTGGGGTGGATACGGTATCTCGCCGGCAATATACACTGCAAATCAAGAACCTCAGCACAGGTGAAATACTGCCCTATAAAATCAAAAATACAAACGGACAAGCGATTTGGGCAGCCGATAATCGTACCATTTTCTACGTGAAAAACAACATCCAAACCCTGCGCTCTTTCAAAGTATACCGCCATATTTTAGGCACTGACCCCAAAGACGATGTACTGATTTTCCACGAAAAAGACGATATTTTTGATGTGTTCGTCTACCGCGAAAAGTCTCGCAAATACCTTGTGATAGGTAGCGAGAGTACCCTTACATCTGAATATCAAATCTTAAACGCCAATACCCCTCTCGAGGCTTTCAAAGTATTCCAACCCCGCACACGAGGCTTGGAATACGATATAGCTCATTATGAGGAGTATTTTTATATTCTCACCAATAAAGACGGTGCGACCAACTTCAAACTGATGCGTACCCCCGAAAGTGCTACAACTTCCGAGCATTGGGAAGAGGTAATAGCCCATCGTCCCGAAGTACGCCTCAACGATATCGAGATTTTTAAAGATTTCTTAGTAGTCGAAGAAGTGTACAACGGCTTAGAACGTATACAAATACGCTCGTGGGATGGCTCAAAAACGCATTACCTCCCCTTTGATAGCGAAACTTATACCGCCTATACTACCCAAAATATAGATTTCAACACCGAATGGCTCCGCTACAACTACCAATCATTGGCAACTCCTGCTTCTATTATAGAATATAATATGCGCACTGGCGAAGAGCGCCTACTAAAAGAACAAGAAGTATTAGGCGGGAACTTCAACAAAGATAATTATATAGAAGAACGTCTTTGGGCAACTGCCCCCGACGGAGTGAAAGTCCCTATTTCGCTCATCTACCGCAAAGACATAGTGAAAAACTGGCAAAATCCTTTGTTGTTGTATGGTTATGGCTCGTACGGAGTAACCATCAATCCTTATTTTTCTACCACTCGTTTGAGCTTGTTAGACCGCGGTTTTATCTATGCTATTGCACATATCCGCGGGGGAGAATATTTAGGTCGCCAATGGTATGAAGATGGCAAACTCCTCAAAAAGAAAAACACATTTACCGATTTTATCGCTTGTTCTCAGTTTCTCATCGCCGAAGGCTACACCTCTCCCGAACATCTATTTGCCGAAGGTGGCTCGGCTGGAGGTTTGTTAATGGGTGCCGTAGTGAATATGGCACCACAATTGTATAAAGGCATTATCGCCTCTGTACCTTTTGTAGATGTGGTAACCACAATGCTCGACGACAGTATTCCGCTCACTACGGGCGAATACGACGAGTGGGGGAATCCTAATAACGAGAAATATTACAATTATATGCTCTCCTATTCGCCTTACGACCAAGTGCGAGCCCAAGCCTATCCAGCAATGTACGTGAGTACCGGTTTGCACGACTCACAAGTACAGTACTGGGAGCCCGCCAAATGGGTAGCCAAACTGCGAGAACTCAAAACCGACGACCATCCGCTATATTTAGACACCAATATGGAAGCTGGTCACGGCGGTGCCTCAGGACGCTTTGAAGCCTTAAAAGAAACTGCAAAAGAATACGCTTTTTTATTGGAATTATAGGAAAATAGATAAACAGAAAAAGGAATGTTTAGTAAACATTCCTTTTTATAAAGGATACTACTCTATTAAAAGTAGAATAGTATTTTATTTAATTTTTACTACTCTTCGTAGAAATTAATTTCAGAGAATCCCATCCAATAAGAGGAAGCGTTTTCATCATTAACAAAGTTTCCTACTGATAGACGTATAAGAGGAATAGCTTTTTTAAAGGTTATTACAATATCACCACTACCGTTATAAGTTATAGTTCCTTGATATTGCTCACTTCCTTGTGTCATACCAGCATACGCTGATATATTTTTCACTTGGTTCCCTGATATAGGTTTCAATACTACTGATTTTATAAGTCTTACTTTAGGAAAAGTAAAGTAATAATAAGCGCCATCTCTCACATAAGAATAGGTATTTTCATCTCCATCTAATAGAAATCTTGGAGAGTAATATATGTCTCCATAATAAGAAGCGATAATACCTTTTCTATCTATTATTTTACCTGATGGTTGAGTGCCCACTTCTACATTATCATTTGATGAGACTAACTCTTTAATGTCGAAATTCACAAAGAGTTTGTTATTACTCAATTCTTGTTCATTGCCTGAAGCATCTTTTACTACATATTTGAGAGGTAATGCGTATTCTCCCTTATTAGTAAAAGAATCTTCATTTAGATTGAAAGTAAGTTTTTTACTTAACGCATCGAAATTATCTTCGGGGAGAGTTCCTTCAACTCCTGCAGGCGCGAGGATTCTACCACTTAGCACAGCACTATCATCGCGCACTAAGGCTACTTTAAGTCCTGTTGGGAGTTCATAGCTACTCTTTATAGTGAAAGCGACTTCCTTATCACTATTCCCTATATAAACACTACCATTGTAGTAGCCTAAAAGTTTGGAAACAACTTTAGATTCAGCAGTGATTTTTATTTCTTCAGGGAAGACTTTTAGTACAAATACATCTTTCCCTTTAGGAAGTGTAAGACCGCTATCGGTTACTTTTAAGGCGTAAGGCAAAATAACTTTTTTGTTAAAATTAGAGTTATTGCTAATAGTAAGCGTGAAAGTAACAGAAGTTTCACCTTTGCTAAGGGTTTTGGTAGCTTCGCTCAACTGAACAAGGTTAGCATCACCTAATTCAAAACCTGAATAATTAGCTTTTACTTTGTCGTAAGCTGATGCATCGTAAGCAAATGATACTTGAATATCCTTATCATAAGGTTTGTCAAGTAGTCTTACTTCTACTTCTTTGGTATAGTTTCTATTAATAGTTACATTACCAAAAGAGAGCATTGGCAGATCGGCAACAGTGGGTCTGAGATAAATATAGTTAAGACGAGGGTCATACCCTAATTGGGTACGAATATCATTGTCTTCTATTTTTTTATCAATTTCCCAAGTAGTGCTATCGTTTTTTTCGACAGTAATCTCGTCTTTTTTACAAGATACTAATAGTGAAAAACAGAAAGCGACTGTTAAACTATTGAATATTATTTTTTTCATTGTGTTTATTTTTTAGAAGCTATTTCTTTACAGTATAGCCTCATTGTTATTACTAATCTTCTGTATCTAAGATTTCAGATGGGAATTTTACATTCTCTTTCCATTCTATCGTAGGAGTAAAGGTAGCTTCATCAATATCTTTTACATACGAATCACCATCTTGTTCTCCTGTATTATAGGAAGAAGTACCTTTTCTATAGATAGTGGTATTATTGTACTTGCTCATATCTTTAAAGCCGTCTTTTTTGGTGATAGGCAAGTAGGCTACCAAACCTTTACTAGTTGGATCAACAGGCAAGTATAAACCATCTACAATCTCAGCATCGGTAAGAACTCTGTTCCACAATCTAAACTCGCGGAAATAACGATTCGCAGAGTAAGAGGTTTGGGTATTTTCGATATTGATACGCATACCAGGAGATACTTTTAAGCTAGGGCGTTGATAAGTTTTAATAAGTTTACCATTGATATACAATTTAAGGAAAGAGTCTTTATAGGTGAAGGTAATTTGTACCCATTTTCCTACAGCAATATCTTTAGATTCTGCCCAATCGTCGGGGCTATCTCCACCACCGTTTTTCACCTGTATTTTACCAGCATCTATACGGGTATAAGGTAACATTTCGCCTTGGAAAAGTGACATATTTACATTGGTATTATTATAGGAGTGAAATTCTTCAAACAAGAACATTCCTTGTACGGTAAATTCATCATTTCCTTGAATATTGTCGGCTACTTTCACTCCTAAACCATAGCCTTGTTTAATTTTGGCTACTGAAGTTTTGAACGGACGACTAAGGCTTATTACCACATCTTTATTAGAAAGAATAGGCAAAGAAGCAGAGACGATACGCAATGGGATAGCGTATTTTATGCCTAAAGGGAAGGTATCATCATTTAAAGGGCGTACTTTCACTCCCACTTGTACAGCTGTTTGTCCAGCTTTTAGAGTGATATTCAAACTACCATTAGTAGATTTATTGGTAGTATTACCTTCTTCATACAATTCGTACTCAGAGACAGGTAACATTTTGTAATTAGTGGTGTTTTTCTCGTTGTATTCAGGGAAAAAATCGGTAGCAGCAATGGTGATGGTTTCATTGCGCTCTCTGAGGTTAGACATACGGATTTCAAACTTAGTGCTACCTGATTCAGTAGACTTGGCAAAGCTCACATTGACATTGTTGTCGTTCATATACACCGCTGAAAGGTTTCCGAGACTGTTACTATTGTCGTTGTCTAACTTTTCTTGACAAGCGGTGAGCCCTAAGAAAAGGGCTACACTCGCTAACTTTATGATTGTATTTTTCATTGTAATAATTTTTTAAGGGAGAATGATTGTAGGTTCCATTTCTTTATAGCCTGAGTAATCAGGGCGAGGATTAGCAATGCGGATCGCTTCACGAGTCCAAGCGTAGTGCAAATACTTGCGAGTAATATTATTATCTTGGAGATATTTTTTGAAGTGAGGGTCACTTTCATTAGTAACAGCGTAATCACTTTGTCCGTGGTATGCTCCTAAACCCCATATTTCTTTATTTTTTACAGCTTTTCCTTTTCCTATCATTACATTAAATTTACCTGCTTGATAATTAGCTGAGGTAGAGTTGTAGTAAACACCTCCTAAATGTTCAATATGATTTCCTACCCCATTAACATTATAGTCTTGTAAAAAGTGTTTATCAAAATAAGTAGTAAAGTGATTATGGAAAATTGCTGCTACGTGACAGGGCACATCGGCACAGAAATAGTAACGTTTGGTAAGATAGTTAGCTGGCAAATAAGATTTGAAACTATTAATATATTCAGCTTCTTTAGGGTGGAATCCTGAAGTAGAAGCGGTAAATAACGCTTTAAGATTAGCTTCGCGTTCTGCTTGAGTTTTTACAGCATGATCTGCTCCTATAGGACCAAAGTATTTAGCCATTTCTTTTACAAATTTAGCTATATTACTATTCTCATTACCCCAATCTACCATTAATGGAGTTTGTTTTTTCTGTTCTTCTCCTGTAAGATTTTGATTATGGTTCCCACAAGTTTCCCAGTCTACGTCATAACCATCAAAATCCATAGCGATGATATAGCGTGCTAATTCACGAGCATAGATTTCAGGCCATTGGTTATAGCATTCAGCATAAGGATATTTGTTATGAAAGTCTTGACTACCTGACACTCCTTCTTTGGTAGCGGGTAAGCCTAAACCTACACTTGGAGTTTGCCAGCACATTAAGATAGAGCCTCCCTTTTTGTGGAAAACCTCAATATCTTTTTTGTGATTAGCGGTTAGAGTTTCGGGGCGCATATTAGTACCTCCCCAAATAGAAAGCGCTACTATCGAGTCGGGTACAGCTTGTAACCAGCCACGTGCAATGCCTTTTACAGGTTGCCAAGTAGGCCCATCAAACCAAAAATATACCATAGGCACCTGTCCGCCTGCTTCACCTGTATTGAGCCACGCTTTTTGTTTGTACTCGCGGAGCTGAGCCCAATAGGCTTCAAGAGCTTTTTTGTTCTCTTCAGTACGTTCAGCTTCAGCAAGCCATTTGGCAGCGTCTCTTTTGTTCTTTAAGTCCTCTAATGCCGCTCTTTCAAAATCTTCGGCATTCGACTCTGTTTCTGTCCACTTACTACAGCTTGTAAGTCCGATAGTAAGGGCTAATAGTGTGTATACAAATTTTTTCATCGTATTTTACTTTTAAATTTATTTAGTTTTTTTGTCCCACCATACGTTAGTAGCAGCGTTATCAGTACCACCTAAGAGGCTTTGAGCAACTGTAACGTTTTCTCTGTTTTGTTTAAATTCATTTTCAGGGAATGGGAAACGACGCATACCGAAATCTTTACCAGAAGCAGGGATATTTTGCACTCCTACATTGGTTCTGTTTAAAGCGGCTGTAAACATACGAGGGTAGCCCGTACGACGCCATTCACTCCAAGACTCGAAACCATTAGGATAGTTAGCGAGGTATTTTTGAGTGATAATTTGCTCTAAATGGTCTTCAGTACTACCGCTGGTGAGCCATTTTTTATCAATAGTGCTCGCTGCACTGATGTTGTAAACAGAGTTTTTAGGGTCGGCATAGTTAGCGGGTTGAGCGCTGCTATTGTAATAGCTTTGCGCTTGAGCAGCAGTTAAACCATTTTCGGCGAAAGATACTTCAATACCTTTTTTGTACAAATTTTCGGCAGTATCGTTAGTATACCATCCTATCAAAGCAGCTTCGGCGAGTAAGAATTGTACTTCGGAAGCGCGCAACCAATAGGTAGGAGTAGTTTGTACTACAGTAGGTACTGAGAAGTTTTTGTAGACAGCTACATCGGTGGTAGGGTCGATACCAGAGCGTACAGCGTAGAAATCGGAGGTTTGAGTATCGGCAGTTGCTTTGGTAAAGTATTTAGCCATACGAGGGTCGTTATATCCTTTTAGATAAGAATAGATAGTCGCGCCCATTTTAAGCTCTCCATAACCTAACATAGTTACCAAGGAATGGTCGAAAATATATTTACTAGAGGTTACTAACTTACCTGCTTGAGAATCGTCTTCAATAAGTCCACCAGGATTCGTAGTAGCTTTGATTACATATTGTTGAGCGAGCGCTTGGTCGGCAAAGCGTACGCGCATTGCTAAGCGCAACATCAATGAATTGGCTAAGCGTATCCATTTAGCAGTATCACCTTGGTACACAGGGTCGAAGTTTTCTAACACTTTGTTGTTAGCTCCATATTGGTTGAGTATGGTTACTGCATCGTCTAATTCTTTTAAGAAAGATTTGTAAACTTTTTCTTGGCTATCGTATTTAGCTTTGATTTTACCAGGTTCCATATCGCTATAAGGGATAGGACCAAAGAGGTCGGTAGCGCGATGCATAGCCATTATTTTTACGATTTGTGCTAAAGAATAAGCAGCTTGGCTTGTCAAATCTTTAGGGGTATACACCAATTTACCATTTACAGTTTGGACATTGTGCAAGCGGTTTTTAATCTCAAAATAAGGGTTCATCACTTTTGTAATAAGTGTAGAGAAAGTACCATTGGCACGGAAGTCGGACACATAGTAACTGGTTTGGTTATTACCATTATCCCAGTGATTACGCCCTGGAGAGAAGTAACCTACCCAGTTATCAGTACTCATATTTTGTACTACTTGATAGTCGTTAGCAGGGCCAACACCTACTCCTGTAGGGATCGGGCGTTGTACCAGCTCGGTAAAATATCCACCAGAGGCATAGCCACCACGATTGATATCTTCATCGGTAGGTTGTGTTTTATTAGTATTTACATCGGCAAAATCTTTAGTACAAGCGCCGAGTAATATACCTGATAATGCTACAACTGCTATATTTTTATTGAATATTTTCATTGTTTTGTCGTTTTTGAATTAGAATTTAATTTTCAAGCTCGCACCGTAAGTAGCTGCACTTGGAGTCATAAAGAACTCAGTAGTAGCATAGGTACCTACACCATAAGTAAGTTGAGGGTCGAAAGGAGCTTTGTTGTAAATCATCCAAAGGTTAGTACCAATGGCACCAATCGTTACGCTTTTTACTTTATCCCAGAAGTGTTTACCATCTATAGTATAGTTGAGTGATACTTCTTGGAGGCGTACATTAGTAGCGTCGTAAGAGTAATAACCAGGAAGGTCTTTAATGGTATTGTAGTATTTTTGAGCGTCGTATTTTTTACCATTCACTACTACTCCATCATTATCACGAGCATCGGCAGAAGCTTTTGATACTCCATAAGCATCGAGCATAGGTTGTGTACCTGCTAAAACGATACCTCCAAAGCTACCGTTGAACAAGAAGCTCAAATCGATACCTTTATAAGAAAGGGTGTTGCGCCATCCCATTTGGAAATCGGGAGTAGAACGTCCTAATTTTACTTCTTGAGTTTTATCAAATTTGTATTGAGAAGCTTCTTCGATAAGATCACCGTTCACATCGCGGAGCAATACACCTCTTACTACAACATCGGACATACTACCGCCTTCGCGCAATACAGTGCTACCTTTGCGCACTTCGGTAATATCAAATAATTCACCTGTGAAAGGATTGCGGTAACCGCGAACTAATTCTTTTATTTCGTTCACATTGCGTGAATAGGTAAGAGTAGAATTCCAGTTGAGTTCTTTGTTAAGGAATTCTTTATTGTAATTTACTGACAACTCAATACCGCGATTTTCAACGTTACCTGCTTGCAAATAGAAAGAAGAGTAGATAGAAGAAGCGGACAATTGTTGTTCAAAGAATTGATTATAAGTGTTAGATTTGTACAAAGTCAAATCTACTGACAAGCTATTACCGAACAATTTCGTATTTAAACCAGCTTCCCAAGAAGTAGTGCGTTCAGCTTTAAATTCTGGATAAGGATATACCTTATTAGTTTTCAAGCCGTCGGCAGTAAGTTCGTGAGTAATAGTACCTGGAGTAATACCTGTTTTGCTGATAGGAGAACCTACCTCAGTATATGAACCGCGTACTTTCAAATAGTTGATAAACTCAGGCAATTTTGTCATTTGAGAAATCACTGCTGAAAGCCCTACAGAAGGATAGAAGAATGAAGGTTCAGCAGAGTTTACCAATTGTGAAGACCAGTCGTTACGACCTGTAGCTGAGAGGTATAACATACCTTTATAGCCGAGTTCGGCACTTGCGAATACCGCTACGTTTTTAGCGCGAGAATAGCTCTGACCTGAGCCTCCTCGTTGAGGGTCGAAGTTAGTTGTTGAGAAGAGGTTAGGCAAACGGAACAACACGCCTCTTGCCGAAAGACCTGTGCTATAACGGTCGTTATAACTTGAACCAACGTTAGCTGTTAAAGAGAATTTTTCGCCAAAGTTTTTATTGACGTTAAACATTATATCGGCATAAGTTTGCTCATCTTTAGTTTGGGTATTAGCATAAGAACCGTTGTTGTTAGGCCCCCATTCAGTTTTCCAACCAATTAAGAAGTTGGTAGTGCTGGCATATAGTTTTTCTTCAGCAGTACCGTAGTCGTTATCTAAGCGCACACGTCCTGTAACGTTCAACCAATCGAGGATATCGTATTTCAAAGAAGCCGACATCATATAGCGTTTCTTGTTGTTCAAAAAGAGTTCTCGGTTCGCTACCCAATAAGGGTTTTCGGAGAAGTAACTGTCAACTCTATCAGAATAAGGTTGATATCTTTCATAAATACCTCTTGAAGGGTTGTAGCGTTCATAAGCTTGTACATCGCGATAATCCATACTGCGTGGCATTAAATACAAACCTACTAAGGGGTTGAAATAACCACCTCCCGCCATCATATTACGGCTACCTTGGCGAATAAAGTTACCACTTACATCTAAGTGCAATTTATCTTTAGCAAAATTAGCAGTATTGCGCACCCCTACATTGTAACGATAGTAAGCGTTGTTAGGAATGAGACCTTCGGCATTGGTTTGTGCAGCCGATACAAAAGTTTGGTTTTGAGCGTTCCCTGTAGAGAAGGTAACAGAGTTCATAAAGTTTGTACCTGTATTGAAGAATTTACGAGGTTCGAAAGTAGAAGGTGTTGCTAATTTAGCACCCCAGCTTTTATCACCATTGCTACCATAAGTATTTTGGAATTCAGGTAATAATATAGGAGTCATCAACTCTACACTGCTGGATAGGTTTACTTCAGTTTTACCTTCTTTACCTTTTTTAGTGTTGATAAGGATTACCCCGTTAGCGGCTTCACTACCGTACAAAGCTGCTGCCGAAGGCCCTGTAAGTACGTTGATACTTTCGATATCCTCAGGGTTGATATCTGAAATACCTTCTCCTCCACCTGGGCGACCGAAGTTATTACCTCCGCCATCACTTTGTTTGTTGAACAAAGGCACCCCATCAATCACATAGAGCACACCGTTATTTCCGTCCAATGATTTGAGACCGCGCATCACCACTTTAGTCGAACCTCCTACCCCAGAAGAACTACGTTGGATATTCACCCCCGCTACTTTACCGTTGAGGCTGTTCACCACGTTCACGTCTTTCACTTTGGTAAGTTCTTCCGACTTCACTTGTTGTACGTTATAACTCAAGGCTTTTTCTTGGCGTTTGATACCCAAAGCGGTTACCACTACTTCACCAAGTTGTTGTGCTTCTTCTTGTAACACCACATCTAAAGTAAGAGTACCGCTCGCTTTCGTAACTTTTCTTTGCAGAGTACTATACCCCAAGAAGCTGTACTCAATAGTTTCATTGGCAGCTGCTTGTAGTTCATACTTCCCGTCAAAGTCAGTTGAAACACCACGTGTTGTACCTTTAATCACAACACTTACACCTGGCAGTGGCATACCATCACTGCCTGTAACTGTACCAGTTACTTTCGTTTGTGCCATTAGCACACCGCTAAACAATGCAAAAACGAACATTAGCATTGATATTTTTACTTTCATTACTTTATTGAATAAATTAATTTGGGCGCAAAATTAGGAATATTTTAACATAGCGCAAATTTTTTACCTTACTTTTTTCCTTTTTTTTCTCTTTTTCTTTATTTCAAAAATATATATTATTGATAATCAAACAGAATCAAAAGTACTAATTTTATATTTTTCTCCTTCAAAAATCTCCAAAGATTAAAAAATAATCTTCTTTATATCTATTTTATTAAAGAGAAGCTTATCTTATACGGTTATTTTTTAAATCTATTTAATTATTATAACCAAAATAGTTTACTCATTAAATTAAAGTCTTTTTTTCTAAATCAATACCCATTCTTAATATTTTCTTAAAACAAATGTTAAAGTCTTCTCCCCTTCATCTCAGCGTCATTTCATCACTCCCTTTCAAAATCGCAAACCACTATTCTTCTCCCCTTTTCCCGACCATACACCTTACCAAAGTTTCTAATTGCTTTTCGTACTACAACCTTTTACAAAGTCAAAAACTAACAATAACCCTCTTTTTATCTCCACCTTACCTTTAACTTAGCTTCACTTTTTCTTCGTTCATTCTTCGTTCATTCTTCGTTCATTCTTCGTCTTTGCATCGCTACAATTCCCCCTTTGGAGGTAGCCAGCGATAGCTGGGTATGTGTAAGGGGGAGGTTACCTTTGTCTTTCCTCTATCTGTCCGTGTAACTCACGCTGTCTTTTATTCATTGTAGACCCACTATAGACCCACTATAGACCCACTATAGACCCACTATAGACCCACTATAGACCCACTATAGACCCACTGTAGACCCACTGTAGACCCACTCATTATTCAATTATTCTATAAGCTTTATACAATCCTCTCCCAATTCCACCATTAACCACCAACCACTAACCACTAACCACCAACCATTAATCATTGACCATTAATTCAAAAATTTGTTCATTTGCTAATTATTTTCTACTTTTGCCTACTGATAACCGATACTTGTAATCATAATAATGAATAAAAATGCTGTATTAGGGTGGGCAACCCTCATAATGATAGTAGTAGGCTTAGGGCTTATCGCTTTAGGAGCCTTTAAATACAACGAAGTAGCAGGCTTTGGATTCGGAGCAGTAGGCATCGGCTTTTTTGCTATTGCTTGGGTATTCAACGCCCTCAAAGGAAGAGTATGACAATTTGCTAATTTGTTAATGTGATAATTAGCAAATGTACATACCCTACTCATTTGCTAATTTACTAATTTGCTAATTAAAAAATTATGAATATACCAGAACAATTTCAAGTAAAACCCTTTCGCCAAGACACTTACCTTATCGATGGCGAACTCCGTGAGTGGAAAGGTGAGTTCACCAATATCTATTCCACTATTTCTTCTACTGAAAAGTATGAACGCACCCTCTTGGGTAGCGTGCCTTCGTTAGGCAAAGCTGATGCTTTAGAAGCTCTTCATTCGGCTACTGAGGCTTATAACAAAGGTAAAGGTCTATGGCCTACAATGAAAGTAAAAGACCGCATCTCCGCAATGCTTAAATTTGTAAAACAAATGGAAAAGCAACGCGATGAAGTCGTAAAACTGATGATGTGGGAAATTGGCAAAAACCTGGACGACTCGCGTAAGGAATTTGATCGTACCGTAGAGTACATCTACGACACTATCAATGCTTATAAAGAACTCGATAACCAGTCGTCTAAATTCGTACAACGCGATGGAGTCTATGCCCTTATTCGTCGTGGCCCCTTAGGGGTTGTACTCTGTTTAGGCCCTTATAACTACCCACTGAATGAAACCTTTGCACTGATTATCCCTGCGCTTATTATGGGCAACACAGTGATTTTTAAGCCCGCTAAACACGGGGTATTACTCTTCACGCCTCTATTGGAAGCCTTCCAAAACTCCTTCCCTCGTGGGGTGATTAATATTCTTTACGGACGTGGTCGCACCGTTGCACCTCCCATTATGGAGAGTGGTAAGGTAGATGTATTGGCTCTCATAGGCAACAGCAAGACAGCGATTGCTTTACAAGACCAGCATCCTAAGAAAAACCGCTTGCGCCTTGTCTTTGGCTTGGAAGCTAAAAACCCTGGGGTAATACTTCCTGACGCCAATCTTGATTTGGCAGTAAACGAATGCGTGAAAGGAACTTTGTCTTTCAACGGACAGCGTTGTACAGCACTAAAAATACTCTACGTGCACGCCAAGATAAAAGATGAGTTTCTCAAGCGTTTCGCCGAAAAGGTAGATGCGCTCAAGTTCGGTAATCCGTGGGACGAAAAAGTAGCCCTCACTCCCCTACCCGAGGTCGATAAACCTGCTTTCTTACAGGAACTCATAGATGATGCTCTTGCCAAAGGCGCTACTATTCAGAATAAAAAAGGTGGTCAGCGCACTGATAACTTCATTTTCCCTGCGGTACTTTATCCCGTTACCAAGGAAATGCGAGTGTATAACGAAGAGCAGTTTGGTCCCCTTATTCCAGTAAAACCGTTCTCCAATATCAACGAGATTATAGATGAGATTTCCGATTCTAAATACGGACAGCAAATCAGCCTGTTTGGTGAAGACCCACACGAGCTCTCTCCTCTCATCGATATGTTGGTGAATATGCTCTGCCGTGTGAACCTCAACAGCTTATGTCAGCGAGGTCCCGATGTGTTCCCTTTCACCGGCAGAAAAGACTCTGCTGTGGGTACCCTAAGCGTACACGATGCCTTACGCTCGTTCTCTATCCGCACCTTTGTATCGTTCCAAAACAACGACTACAACGATAGGATAGTAGAGAACCTCCTCCGCACTGGCGCTTCTAACTTCATCAACACCGATTTCATTTTATAATCGTTAAAATATCTCAACCAAAAAAGCAGGTTACTGAAAACTCAGCAACCTGCTTTTTTATATCCGCAAAACAGCTGATTTAGATAAATTAATTTAATAGGAATAGAAGATAACCGTAGAATCTTTAACACTAAAAATTTGTATAATGATATTAATATTCGTATCTTTGCCACACCAATTTAAGTAATGAAATAAATGAAGTATTCTGAATTACACAAAAAACTACGTGAAGCAGGTTGTTATATAGTAAGGCAAGGAAGTAATCACCCCATTTGGTTTAGTCCTCTCACTAATAAAGAATTCCCAACCAGTAGACACGAAAGTCAAGAAGTAAAAGCAGGTACTTTAAATAGCATTCTTAAATTAGCTGGTCTTAAAAAATAAACAGAAGATATGAAAGTAAAAGCAATTATAGAAAGAGGTAACGATGGCTCTTATGGCATCTATTTAGATGATGATAATTTAAATTTTGGAATCATAGGAGAAGGTAATACAGTAGCCGAGGCTAAAGATGACTTTTTATTATGTCGTGATGAGATGAAAGAGTATTACGATGAAATAGGTAAAGAGTTCCCCGATTTAGAATTCATATATCAATATGACACCGCATCTTTCTTAGAATATTACAGCAAAATTATTTCATTGGCAGGATTAGAACGTCTTACTGGAGTAAATCAAGGGCAACTAAGCCACTATCTCACAGGCAAACGTAAACCTAGCGCCAAAACTACTCAAAAAATACAACGCCATTTGCACGCTTTTGGTAAAGAATTACAGCATTTAGAGTTTGCTTAGTATACTGTCTCACATTACACTCTCGTCACTCCATAGAGCACAACCAAAAAAGCAGGTTGCTAATTAGCAACCTGCTTTTTTTTCCGTGACCGCAAGAGGAGTCGAACCTCCAACCTTCAGAACCGGAATCTGATATTCTATCCAGTTGAACTATGCGGCCTCTTTTAAACTATATATTACTAAGACAATAATCTCTTTACAATCTCCGAAATGAGCTTGCCATCAGCTTTGCCTGCCAATTGTTTGGTGGCTACACCCATTACCTTGCCCATATCCTTAGGCGTAGTAGCGCCCACTTGGTTAATAATTCCTCTCAGAGCAGTTTCTACTTCTGCTTCACTGAGTTGAGCCGGTAAGAACTTCTCTATCACCGCCATTTGGGCTAATTCAGGCTCAGCTAAGTCATTCCTACCTTGCTGTGTGTACAAAGCCGCACTATCTTTGCGCTGTTTTACTAATTTCTGTAATAGTTTAAGTTCATCAGCTTCCGAAAGTTCTTCGGCAGCTCCTGCTTCTGTTTTGGCTAACAAAATAGCCGATTTAATAGCTCTCAACGATTCTAATGCCACTGTGTCCTTGGCTTTCATCGCTTCTTTGAGAGCCTCCATTACTTTAGTTTGTAAACTCATAATTTTTCAGTGTTTTGTGGGGCAAAAGTAATGCTATATTTATAAACTGCCAACTTTTACCTCTATTTTTTATTTCCAACGGAGGCTTTCCATTATCCTCCTCACATCTTTTTCTAAATAATTACTCGCAGGTTGTACCGAATCGTAATTAGGAACCACCCTAAAATACACCGAACCTGATATAAAATGACGCACACTATCGGTAGCGTAAAACTGTGCTTGCGAAGCTGCATTGCCATACACTTGGTAAAACATACCGTATACTTTGGTCGTATCGTTCATAAATACTGTCGAAGCAATATTATCTGCCTTAATCGTATGGTCATAAGTAAACTTTTGTGCATCACTCAGCAACTGACGAATATTGCCATTCACATTTTTATAAGTGAGATAAACCGTAGCCTTCATCGCAGGATATTCTATATTAACATCACACGAATGGGGCTTGTACTTCAATTCCGATAGCGTATTTACCTCAAAAGTAAACGGACAATTAGGCAATTCGGTTACTTTCTGATACGATGCTTGCGGGTATTCCAATCGCAATACCCCCTTAGGCTTAGGCAATATATCAGTACCACAAGCTACTAACAATAGCACTACACTACTCAACAGACTATAAATAAGTTTTTTCATACATCACACTAATACCAAAAAACCTCAGCCACTTATGCTAAGGTTTTTCAGTGTAAAAAAGTTTTTATAATGGGTGAAAAATTATTCTACAGGTTTTTCTTCTGCTTTTACTTCTTTTTTCTCACCGCCTTTTTCGTGGCAAGACTTTTTTCCATCTTTCTTACCGTCTTTTTTGCAACAAGATTTCTTTTTGCCATCTTTATTGCACTCTTTTTTCTCGCCGTCTTTATCGCAAGATTTCTTCACTTTCACTCCTCCGTTACCATCTTGGTCTACGATAAGGCTTTTAGCGATTTGATTTACATTAAGGGTCATAGCCCCTACATTAGTACTAAATGCAAACATTACAAATGCTGCAACAATTAATTTAAAAGTGTTCTTCATACAATTTTATATTTAGTTATTAATTTTCTGTTTATCAATATATTTCCTTTCTTATCCCAACATCGCATATCCCATCGTAGCAACGCCTATTTCCACATTGGGTACGGTTTTCAAAAGCTCATAACAGTTCGTGAGCGTGGCTCCTGTGGTCACCACATCATCTACCAAAAGCACCTTCTTGCCTTCTATTCTATGAGTATTTTGAAGAGAAAATATATGTTCGCTCTCCTTCAAACGTCGCCACACCACCTTTCGGGTCTGCGTAGTATTAGCTTCAATTTTCACCAATACATCATCTATATAATCAAGGTGTAATACCGAAGCCAATGTCCTGCCAAACAAGGCTACTTGGTTGTATCCTCGCTTGCGTTCTTTACTTTTGTGTAAAGGCACAGGCAACACCACCTCAGCCTGCTGAAATAGGGGCACATTCTTTATCTTTTCACCGAGCCATTGCCCTAACCACTCCCCTATCTGCTCTTCTCCTTTGTACTTCAAAAGATGTATCAAATGTTGTGCCATATTGTCCTTTTTAAAGTAAAATAATGCAGTAGCCGCAAACACTTCGCACTCTTCTGTTAGTCGCTGGGTAAACAAATTTTCCGCCTGCAAATGAAAGTTCGTTTCTTCCAACTTTTCTCTACAATTTACACACAAAAATTGCTCGCCTGTAACCAATAATTTTCCACAACCCCTGCAATAAGCAGGTGATAACACCGAAAGTATATCCGATAAAATCATAATTCTTTTAGCTAATAGGTCGTTAATAGCTTCCTCTTAAATCCACCTTCTCTCCTTCCGCTCCTCATTCATTGTTCGTTCTTTATTCGTCTTTTGTTCATTATCTGCCCGTGCGGCTCGCACCTGCCCGTGCCTTGCACCGTTGTTTATTCGTTTATATGTATGAACTTTGCCAAAGTTTCAAATCTTTGGCAAAGTTGAAATCCACTAATAACCTTCTTTTTATCTCTGCCTTAGCTTCAACTTTCCTCCTACTTAGGTTCGTTGTTCCTTCGTTCATCGTTCGTCTTTTGTTCGTTGTAGAGCCACTGTAGACCCACTGTAGACCCACTGTAGACCCACTCTTTGTCCATCTATCCTATAAGCTTTGTATAATCCTCTCTCAATTTCACTATTAACCATTAACCATTAATCATTAACCACTAACCATTAATCTAAAACTTTTTCGGCAAATATACTCCTTTTTCCAAAAAATAATAGTACCTTTGTCCAATTATTTTTGATCTGAAACAAAACTTAATCTATTTTTATAACTGAAAATCAATTGAATATATGGCAAATACAGACGATCAATTCAAAAAAGTTGTTGCTCACGCCAAAGAATATGGCTTTATTTTCCCTTCAAGTGAAATCTACGACGGACTCGGTGCCGTATACGATTATGGGCAAAATGGCGTTGAACTAAAAAAGAATATCCGCGAATATTGGTGGCGCGCAATGGTGCAGATGAACGAGAACATTGTGGGTATCGATGCTGCTATCTTTATGCACCCTACTACGTGGAAGGCTTCTGGGCACGTCGATGCTTTCAACGACCCTCTTATCGATAACAAAGACTCTAAAAAACGCTACCGCGCCGATGTGCTCGTAGAAGATTATGTAGCTAAACTCGATGATAAGATTGAAAAAGAAATCGCTAAAGCTCAAAAACGCTTCGGCGATGCTTTCGACCGCGAGCAGTTTATAACTACCAATCCTCGCGTGTTAGAATACAAAAAACGAGGCGAAGAAATATTACACCGCTTGGGTAAATCGCTTGAGAAAGAAGACCTCGCCGATGTAAAAGCTCTTATCGAAGAACTCGAAATTGCCGACCCCGAAACAGGTTCACGCAACTGGACAGATGTAAAGCAGTTCAACCTAATGTTCGGCACCAAAATCGGCGCCTCTGCCGATGCTTCTATGGATTTATACCTACGTCCCGAAACCGCTCAGGGTATTTTCGTAAACTTCCTAAACGTGCAAAAATCCGGACGTATGAAAATTCCTTTTGGTATCGCCCAAACGGGTAAAGCCTTCCGCAACGAGATTGTGGCGCGTCAGTTTATTTTCCGTATGCGCGAGTTCGAACAAATGGAAATGCAATTCTTCATCAAACCGGGTACCCAACAACAATGGTATGAGTACTGGAAAGAAACCCGCCTCAAATGGCACCTATCCTTAGGAATGGGTGAAGAAAACTATCGCTACCACCCACACGAAAAGCTCGCTCACTACGCCGATGCTGCTTGCGATATCGAGTTCCGTTTTCCTTTTGGTTTCAAAGAATTAGAAGGTATCCACTCTCGTACCAATTTCGACCTCGGTAACCACGAAAAGTATTCAGGCAAAAAAATGCAATACTTCGACCCCGAAGAAAATAAGAGCTATACTCCTTACGTACTCGAAACCTCTATCGGGCTCGACCGTATGTTCCTTGCAGTGTTCTCTAACTCATTGCAAGAAGAAGCCTTAGAAGGAGGTGACACTCGCACCGTATTGCGCTTGCCTTTTGTGTTGGCACCTACCAAAGTAGCTGTATTGCCATTGCTCAAAAAAGACGGACTTCCAGAAGTTGCCGAACAAATCGTGAACGAGCTAAAATACGATTTCAATGTAGCTTACGACGAAAAAGATGCAGTAGGTCGCCGTTATCGCCGCCAAGATGCCGTAGGTACACCTTTCTGCGTAACCGTCGATCACCAAACTTTGGAAGACAACACCGTTACCTTACGCCACCGCGACACTATGGAGCAAGTGCGCATTGCCATTCCTGAATTGCGTAACACTATTGCCAAAGAAGTGGATATGCGTAATTGGCTTCACAAATTAGATACGAAGTAAGAGATAAGAGGTAAGAAAATGACTGAAACTCCAACAATCAAACGTCCCGTGCCCATAGACGAAGAAGTGTTGTGGGATAAAACCACTACCCTGATGAGTCGTACCAACAAGCACGGACATATAATGGAAACCAATAAGGCATTTCAAGAAGTATCAGGCTATACTGAGGCTGAGTTGTATGACCAGCCTCATAGCCTGATCCGCCACCCCGATATGCCCAAAGTAGTTTTCAAAATACTGTGGGAAAACCTCAAAGGGCATAATAATTTCCACGCTATCATCAAGAACCTCTCTAAAAGCGGGCGCTATTATTGGGTGATTACTAATTTTGAAATCATACGGAATGAGCAAGATGAGATTACTGCTTTTGTATCACATCGCAAAGCATTGCCTAAGGCACTCATCAGCGAGCATATAGCCCCTTTGTACGAACGTCTTTTAAAGATAGAAAAAGCCAATGGTTTGGAAGTAAGTGAACGCTATTTCAACGGCTTTTTAGAAGACCGTAAAACTACCTACGATGCTTTCATTCGCCAATTGCTCAAAGAAAACGCCGAAGAAATCAAAGCCTTCTATAACAACAAAAACACCGATAGCTTTTTAACAGAACTCATTCGATGAAATACTTTTTACTATCCTTTCTCCTTTTCTCCCTATATCCTGTTACAGCACAGGAAAACGACTCTATTCCACAAACTACATTGGATAGCATTGCAAATGCTTTGCAAGGCGCACACCCATCTGAAGCAGATTTATCAGGTAAACAATACAAAATCAATGATAATCTAACCTATGTATACCAAAAACCGCGTTTTGTAGATATCTTCAACAAAATACCACGCAACATAGGTAAATCGGCAGTGGAGATGGTGTCTAAACCGAATTATCCTTACGGATTGGCAGCTATTGGTGCTACTGCAGCACTTATCCCTGCTGACCCTTGGCTCATTAGAGAGAGTAGAAATTTGGGAGAGAATTTAGGACTAAATGAAGCACATACCTATAAGAAATTAGGCTTTTTGAAGATTATTCCCGCCGATGTAAACTCTGCCTTATACTTCATAGGCAATGGCACTACTTTTATCATCATCAGTGGGGGGATGGCTACTTATGGTCTTATTACAGGTGATTATCGCGCCAAAAGTACTGCTATGCAGATATTGGAAAGCATCATCGTATCGGGGGCATTTGTACAACCCATCAAACGACTTACAGGGCGCGAGAGTCCGTTTATAACCGCAGGCGACGGGCGTTGGCACAGTCAGTGGACATTTGCTCCCAGCTTTAAAGCTTACCAAGAGGATACCCCTATGTATGACGCTATGCCCTCTGGACACCTCACTACTGCAATGTCAGCACTCACAGTGATTGCCGAAAACTATCCCGACTACAAATGGATAAAGCCCGTAGGTTACACAGCTTTAGGTTTGATGTGTTACGAAATGATGCAAAGTAAAGTACACTGGGCCTCCGATTACCCTATCGCCCTATTTGTGGGCTATATTACCGGTAAAACGATTGCTAACAGACGCATCACCAAAATAAGAAAAGAAGAAACTTTTTTAGTTAATAAAGTAAAATATAGTTGGGAATTCTGTACCTCCAAGACTTGGGAAGGATATCAGCTACTTGGAGTAAATATTAAATTTAAGTAAAGAAGATTATTGACTTACCTCTTCTAAATGAACGACTTCTACACCTGCTTTTTCGAGAAAAGCTAACCCTTCGTTGTCGCGATAGCCTTCCTTATACACCACGCGCTTAATCCCCGATTGGTAGATGAGCTTACTGCACTCTTTGCAAGGTGACATTGTGATATAGAGCGTCGCTCCTTCCGACGATTGGGTTGACGAAGCGACTTTCATTATCGCATTAGCTTCGGCGTGAAGTACATACCAATGAGTATTGCCTTCCTCATCTTCACAACAGTTATCAAAACCAGTGGGCGTACCATTATAACCGTCTGAAATAATCATACGGTCTTTTACTATTATAGCTCCTACTTGCTTGCGCTGTGAATAAGACAATTTTGCCCATTCCATCGCCATACGCATATAAGCTTTGTCATAACGCAATTGCTTTTCTCGCTGTTGTTTCGTCATCTTGTAATTGTTTTTTAAGAAGTGCTACCGAAGAGAACTTTCGTTCTTCACGTAGGTATTTTACAAAATATATTGTGAGTTCACGGTCGTAAAGGTCGCCGTTGAAGTCAAAGAAATACACCTCGATAGAAGCCCCTTTTCCTTCGATAGTAGGGTTTTTGCCAATGCTCATCATTCCATAAACTTTTTGTGCGCCAATGTAGCTATACACGGCATATACGCCATCTTTGGGAATGAGCTTATAGTACTCAGTTACTTGTATATTAGCCGTAGGGTAGCCTAAGGTACGCCCCAATTTGAGTCCGTGTACCACAGTGCCTGTAAGGCTATAAGGAGTCCCGAGGTAATGCTCAGCAGTGATAACGTCGCCTTTATTCAACGCTTCTCTGATTTTGGTGGAACTCACCGATACTTCATCTACTTCTTGCACCGATATTTCTTCTACAGCAAAGCCATACTTTTCGCCAAATAAACGCATATCGCTTATATTTGCGGTACGATTGCGCCCAAAACGGTGGTCGTAACCAATAATCACCTTTTTCACGTTGAGATGCTGTACCAAAATAGTACTTACGAACTCCTCGGCAGTAAGTTGAGCAAAAGCCTCATTAAAAGGTTGCACCACGAGCAAATCGACGCCTAATCGCTGGAGTAGTTGCTTCTTCTCTTCCAAAGTGTGAATAAGTTTCAAGCCTTTGTCGTGTTGCACTACCATTCGCGGATGCGGAAAGAAAGTGAATATTGTTGCTAAAAGTCCTTCTTGGCGAGCTGTTGTTACTACCCTTTCAATGATTTTCTGATGTCCCAAATGCACACCATCGAACGTGCCTATGGTGAGCACCGTAGGTTGCTGGGTAGAAAAAGTAGTAATATCGGTTATTTCTCTCACTTATTGTAGAACTTATTGTAAATATCTATATATTTTTCTTTAATCACGCGTCGTTTGAGTTTGAGAGTGGGAGTGAGATGACCGCCGTCTATCGTCCATTCATCGGGGGTAAAATCAAAAAGTTTTACTTGTTCCCACTTGCCTAAATGCTTGTTTACCTTTTCTACCTCTTTGGCAATACGATCGTGAACGGCTTGGTTTTGTATAATCTCTTCGTTGGTCTTTCCTAATTTCACTTTATGACGGCGCGCCCATTCTCTTACAAACGGGAAGTTGAGCTGAATAATAGCCGCTGGCATCTTTTCACCTTCGCCTACTACCATTACATTCTCGATGAAACGAGAGAGTTTCAACTGGTTTTCTATCAGCTGAGGCGATACGTACTTACCGCCTGAAGTTTTGAAGATTTCCTTCTTGCGGTCGGTGATTTTAAGGAAGCCATCAGCGTCAAGCTCGCCTATATCGCCTGTGTGGAAGAAACCATCGGTGATGTTTTGATCCGTTTGCTCGGGGTCTTTATAGTAGCCTAACATTACATTCTCGCCTTTCACAAGTATTTCACCGTCTTCAGCAATTTTTACATCTACATTCACAATAGGTTTCCCTACGGTACCTATTTTCCAATATCTACCCGATTCGCGGTTTACAGCAATGACGGGAGCGGTTTCAGTAAGTCCGTAACCTTCCATAATTTTCAGCCCTGCGGCAGAAAACACTTTCGCCAAACGCGGTGAGAGGGCAGCACTACCTGAGACAATCATCTGTATGCGTCCGCCTAAGGCTTCACGCCATTTACTAAAAATGAGTTTGCGTGCTAATTTTAGCTTGAACTGATACCAAGCCCCATTGGCTCCATAAGGTTCGTACTTGAAGCCCAAATTGAGTGCCCAAAAGAAGAGTTTGCGTTTAATGCCTTTAAGTTCTGCGCCTTTTGCGAAGATTTTGTCGTAAATCTTCTCTATGAGTCGGGGTACTACTGTAATGATATGCGGTTTTACTTCGCGTAAGTTATCACTGATTTTATCGAGAGATTCGGCAAAATAAATGCTTAGGCAATCGTACTGATACAAATAGGTGAGCATACGCTCAAACACGTGGCACACAGGCAAAAAGCTGAGAGCTGTAGAACCTTCGGTAATAGGCAAACGGTCTTGACAGTTCAGTATGTTAGAAATGATATTCCAGTGAGAGAGCATTACCCCTTTTGGACGGCTGGTAGTGCCCGAAGTGTAGATGATAGTCGCCAAATCGTCTTTCTGTATGCTATCTTTGCGCGCTTCCACTTCTGCTTGATTGCTCTCATCGGCACCTAAATCGAGGATTTCTTGCCAATGGTGGGCATAAGGTACATCGTTGAAGGTAAAAATAGTTTTTAGATGAGGCAATTTATCTTGGATAGAAGAGATTTTCTCCCATAGTTCTTTATCGGAAACGACACAGTATTTACATTCCGAATGGTTGAGGATATACTCGAAATCCTCTAAGTTGATAGTGGGATAGATAGGTACATTCTGTGCGCCTACTTGTAAAATCCCGATGTCGAGCACGTGCCATTCGGTGCGGTTAGTGCTTGAAATGACTGCTATTTTATCATTTTTTTCAATACCTAAGCGCAATAAGCCTCGGCTTACGGTATTCACTTTTTGGATATATTCAGCGGTAGAGGTTTTTTCCCACTCTCCGTTGTATTTGGTAGCAAAAGCGACCTCTAAAGGGTGTTTAGATTGTTGATAATAAGGTATATCGAATAAACGATTTACGGTATTCATTGGTTTAAATTTTTGTTACAGAGGGCAAAAGTAATAAATAATTACGAAATACGAAATACGAATGACGAAAAAAGGGAAAAACTTTATTTTTCTGGAAAAAAATTGTCTTTTATCATTTGTAATTTACAATTAATTCATACTTTTGCACCAAATAAAAACAATTGAGATATAGAAGAATAGAAAAATACACATAAGATTTAAAGAGAAAGTTGTTAATATTCCTTTTAAAAAGAATCTGGTAAATTCAATAAAAAAGCAGAGGTAAATTAACAAAAGGTTTCTCGCCCCACAAGGGCGTGAACTGTTTTTGTTACATACCTGTTTTTGGGCATACCAGAGCCTTTTTAAAAGTGTGAACAAAACATTCACGCTTTTTTTATGCTCAAAGGTTGCCCTTATTCGTTTTGTAATATTAAAATTAAATCAATAACAAATGAAAAAAATCGTATTATTCAGTGCTTTGGCACTACTGTTAGCAAGTTGTGGAGGTACAAGAGAGTTATCACACAATGTAAATAACCATACTACTCAAGTGGTATTGGCTAAAAATAACTTTAAAGTAGTAGAACACGTTAAAGGAGAAGCTTCTAATCAATATTTCCTTATAGTAGGAGGTGGAAGACGTGGCTTGGTAGAAAAAGCAAGAGCTAAAATGCTTCAAAATGCCAATTTGGTAGGCTCTTCAAAAGCCATTATCAATGAAACTGTAGAAATACATTCTTTCTTTTTCTGGTTTGGTATGCAATACACAGTAACTGTTTCAGCTGACGTAATCGAATTTACTGAATAGTAAAACACAAAAAAGAAGCTGTTCTAAAAGTTTTATTTTTATAGGGGCGTTTACAAGCGCCCCTATAAATGTGATGTAAATGAGATTGACTATCAATGATTTCAACTTTGAAAAAGCCATAGCACAACAGGGCGTGAGCTATACGGGGAACGGAAACTTTAGCAAGGTATAACGGCAGTAAGATGAACGAAGAGTGGCTCTACAGTGGGTCTACAGTGGCTCTACAGTGGGTCTACAGTGGGTCTACAGTGGCTCTACAGTGGGTCTACAGTGGGTCTACAGTGGCTCTACAGTGGGTCTACAGTGGGTCTACAGTGGGTCTACAGTGGGTCTACAGTGGGTCTACAGTGGGTCTACAGTGGGTCTACAGTGGGTCTACAGTGGGTCTACAGTGGGTCTACAGTGGGTCTACAACGAACAAAAAACGAACCTAAATAGGAAGTAAGTTAAAGCTAAGATAGAACTAAAAAGAAGGTAGTTAAGGGATTTCTATTTTTGGTAAGAGTCGTAGCGCGAAGAGCGAACAGAAACTTTGGCAAGGTATATATTACAAAAGCAATTAAAAAATAGTATTTTGTTATATCGAGCTCACTTCAAACAAAAAAAGAGTCAATTTGTATACTTACAAATTGACTCTTTTTCTAATTGACAAATTGGCAAATTACCAAATTATTCTACGGTTACTGATTTGGCTAAATTACGAGGTTGATCGACATTGCAACCGCGCTTGATAGCGATATAATAGGACAACAACTGCAAAGGTACGGATGCTAAAATAGGGGTGAGTGCCTCACTGATTTCGGGTATTTCAATCACGTGGTTTGCTAAGCCCGCCATTTGGGTATCGCCTTCGGTTACTACGGCTATAATTTTACCTTTGCGCGCCTTTATCTCTTGTGCATTGGAAACTACCTTATCATAATGTCCTTTAGACGGTGCGATGAATATCACCGGCATATTCTCATCGATAAGGGCGATAGGCCCGTGTTTCATCTCGGCAGCTGGATAGCCTTCGGCGTGAATATAGGATATTTCTTTGAGTTTTAAAGCCCCTTCCAAAGCGGTAGGGAAATTAAAACCACGACCTAAATACAAGCAGTTGGTAGCTGTTTTATAGCTTTCGGCTATCTCGGCTATCTTGTGATCGGCTGATTTGATAGTGGTTTCAAGCAACTGAGGTATGCGTTCCAATTCCTTGCAGAGGCGGTGATAGGTTTCTGTACTGAGGGTACCCTTTTTATGTCCTAAATGCAAAGCGATAAGGGTAAGCACCGTAAGTTGGGTGGTAAAGGCTTTGGTAGAAGCTACCCCTATTTCAGGGCCTGCGTGGGTGTAAGTACCTGAATGGGTGATACGCGCAATTGATGAACCTACCACATTGCAAATGCCATAGATAAAAGCCCCTTTTTCTTTCGCTAATTTGAGGGCTGCTAATGTATCGGCGGTCTCACCCGATTGTGAAATAGCGATGACTATATCCCCTTTATCAATAATTGGATTGCGATAGCGGAACTCTGAGGCGTACTCCACTTCCACAGGAATGCGCGCGTATTCTTCTAACAGATATTCACCTACCAGGCCTGCGTGCCACGAAGTGCCACACGCTACAATAACAATGCGTTTGGCATTGAGGAAGGTCTCTAAATGATTATCTATTCCTGATAGTTTGGTAGAGTGGTTGGGCAAGAGGCGACCGCGCATCGTGTCTTGGATAGACTTAGGCTGCTCGTAGATTTCTTTGAGCATAAAATGGTCGTATCCGCCTTTTTCAATGGCTTCGAGGTTGAGTTTGAGTTGTTGTACAAACGGACTCACCTGCTCATTACTACCTATTTTTATCACTTTCAACGGTTTGTTGAGGTGAATGGTAGCCATTTCGCCATCTTCTAAATATACAGCATTCTGGGTATACTCTATAAAAGGAGAGGCATCGGAGGCGATGAAGAACTCACCATCACCTACCCCTATTACCAACGGACTACCCAAGCGGGCAACGACTATTTCCTCAGGTTTGCTTTCCTCCATTACAGCAATGGCAAAAGCACCCACCACCTCGTTGAGAGCATAGCGCACGGCAGTCTCTAAATTAACGTTTTCTTTTTCTTTGAAGTATTCGATGAAGTTTACTAATACTTCGGTATCAGTATCAGAATGAAATACAAAACCCTCTTTGATGAGGTTTTGCTTGATACTTTCATAATTCTCGATAATACCGTTGTGTACAATAGCAATCTTGCCAGAGTTGGAACGGTGAGGGTGTGAATTAATATCGTTAGGCACTCCGTGGGTAGCCCAACGGGTATGCCCCATACCGCAGCCATAAGTAGGAACATTTTCTCCTGCTTTGGCTACCAAATCGGATACTTTGCCTTTGGTTTTTTCTCCGTAAAAACTCTCAGCGTTTAAGATAAAACCTGCGCTGTCGTATCCGCGATACTCTAAGCGTTTTAACCCATCAATCACGATGGGAAAGGCAGCACGTTTGCCTAAATAACCTACAATTCCACACATATTTTTAAATTTTATTATTATTTCTTCTTTTACTGAGTTCTAATTCCTAATGGCTAAACTCTCACACTTTCGGGGACTAACACCGTGTAATCACCGTGATTGCGAATAACATCGCGCACAATAGACGATGATATAAACGAAGTGCGTGCTGCCGTAAGTAAAAAGACAGTTTCTATTTGAGATAATTTGCGGTTAGTATGTGCAATAGCTTTTTCGAACTCAAAGTCGGCTGGGTTGCGCAAACCTCTGAGGATAAATTGCGCATCAATTTCTTTGCAAAAGTCTACCGTAAGTCCTTGGTAAGTAGTAACTTTTACTTTAGGTTCATCGGCAAAGGCTTTTTCGATAAACTCTTTGCGTTGTTCTACCGTAAACATATAGTTCTTATCGCCATTAACACCTATGGCAACCACAATTTCATCGAATAGGTCTAAAGCACGAGTAATAATATCGTAATGACCTAAGGTAATGGGGTCGAACGACCCTGGAAATAAAGCTCTTTTCAATGATTAACGATTAATGGTTAGTGATTCAATACTCGTTCTATTTCGCTTTCGAATAGTTCTTCAAGACTGATACCTGCTACTTTAGCTTGTTGAGGCAGTAAACTAGCTTCTGAAAGCCCTGGTGTAGTATTCATTTCGAGCAAATAAGGTGTATCGCCTACGATGATGAACTCACTTCGGCTGAAGCCTTCCATTTTCAACAATCGGTATACACGTTCCGCCAAGGCGTTAATTTTAGCAGTCATTTCGGCAGAAAGACGCGCAGGAGTAATTTCTTGCGACTTGCCGTTATACTTAGCATCATAATCGAAGAAATCATTTTCGGATACAATCTCAGTCATTGGAAGGACTTTTATTTTACCGCGATAGTTGATTACCCCGATAGAGATTTCAGTACCTTTTAAGAAACTTTCGATGAGGATTTCGTCATCTACTTCAAATGCTTTGTCTATATACATAGGCAGTTGAGCCTCTTCATATACTTTATACACTCCAAAACTACTCCCTGATTTATTAGCCTTCACAAAGCAAGGTAAGCCTACTTTGGCTACAATATCAGCAGTGTTGTAGTCTTCTCCTTTGTTGAGATAGTAAGAAGGGGCTGAAAGAATGCCAAAAGGTTTGAGTACCGATAGCATATCACGTTTGTTGAACGTAAGAGCCGAAGCATACATACTGCACCCTGTGAGCGGTAAGCCAATCAAACTGAAATAGGCTTGTAAATAACCGTCTTCACCTGGGGTGCCGTGAATGGCATTGAATACGGCATCAAAAGTAATTTTACGTCCGTTTACTGTTACCGAGAAGTCGTTTTTATCAATAGGGTGTTCGTTGTTTTGAGCATCTACGTACACCCATTTATCGCGGTCGATACGCACGGGGTAAGGTACATATTTATCTTGGTTGAGGTTTTTGGCTACTACTGCAGCACTTTTTAAAGAAACGGGAGCTTCATTAGAGTATCCTCCCATTATGATTGCTATATTCTTTTTCATTTTTTTCAATAGTATTACTTCTGACGGAAATACACATCAATTGGAACACCGTTAAAATCAAAGTTCTCACGGAGTTTGTTCTCAATAAAACGTCGGTAAGGGTCTCTTACGTACTGTGGCAAATTAGCAAAGAAAGCAAACTGTGGCATAGGTGTAGGCAACTGGGTACAGAATTTTATCTTGATGTATTTTCCTTTGATAGCAGGAGGGGGATAATTCTCAATAATAGGCAACATCACCTCGTTGAGTTTGCGAGTAGGGATACGCTTAGTGCGATTGTTGTAGACTGCTACCGCAGTTTCTATGGCTTTGTAGATGCGTTGCTTATTCAATGCCGATATAAACAAGATAGGCACATCGGTGAAAGGTTCTATTTCTTTGCGGATAGAAGCTTCGTACTGTTTAGCCGTATTGTTTTCCTTCTCTACCAAATCCCATTTGTTTACTAATATCACTATGCCTTTGCGATTGCGTTGTGCCAACCAGAAGATATTAGCATCTTGGCTTTCAAAACCACGTGTAGCATCAATCATCAAAATGCACACATCGGAGTGCTCAATGGCACGAATAGAACGCATTACCGAGTAAAACTCTAAGTCCTCTTTCACTTTGGCTTTACGGCGGATACCTGCGGTATCAACTAAGTTGAACTCAAAGCCAAAACGGTTGTACTTAGTATCGATAGCATCGCGTGTAGTGCCTGCAATATCAGTAACAATATAGCGGTCTTCGCCTATAAGAGCATTGATAAATGATGATTTACCCGCATTAGGTCTCCCTACTACGGCAAAGCGCGGTAAGGTGGTTTCTTCTTGTTGTTCTTTTACGGGCAGAAGTGCCACCAAGTCGTCTAACAATTCACCCGTACCGCTACCATTTACACTTGATAGGGTGTAGAGATGTTCAAAACCTAAGGCATAAAACTCGTGCATATCGTTGCGACGGTTGTTGCTATCTACTTTGTTTACCGCTACTAATATCGGTTTACGGCATTTACGCAACAACTCAGCCACTGATTCGTCCATACCGGTAAGTCCTTCTTCTACGTTTACCATAAAGATAATCGCATCGGCTTCGTCTATGGCTAAGGCAACTTGTTTGTTGATTTCTTTCTCGAAAGAATTGTCACCTCCCGCTAAGTAACCACCTGTATCAATAACTGAAAAAGAGACCCCGTTCCAGTCGGTTTTACCATAATGGCGGTCGCGTGTTACGCCACTTACAGCGTCCACGATAGCCTCACGGCGTTTTATCAAACGGTTAAAAAAAGTGGATTTACCTACATTCGGTCGTCCCACAATGGCTACTATAGCACTCATAATACACCTACTTATTTTTTGCAAAGATAGAAATTAATTGACAAATGACAATTATCTTCTTACAATCGCTGTTCTTTTTTATATGGATTGGGGCGATAACCGTCCATTAGCACATCGTTTTCCATTATAAACGGAATAGCATTAGGTTGCTCCCATTCTACATCATATCGGTTCATTAAGTAATCGCTGAGCTGGGTGCGATTCTCAAATTTTATTGCTTGATAGGGTTCTTGAAAAGCGAGTTTTTCTATAAAGAGCAGCTTGCCGTCAAAAGGTACTAATACCCCTACGTGTCCTACAAAAAGAGTGTTCTCCTCTGGGGTGATTTGGGAATGGAAGACTGCCGAGATAAGCGATGCCTTAGTAGGGTCGTTTTTATAACGGAAGTTGATACCGCGCTCTTTCCACGCTTGTTGCATCACCCGCAAATGGGTTTTTATATCTTTGGTATTAGTAGTGGGCACCTCGGTAAAGAGGGTAAAAAAGTTATTTTCTTCCTCAGGGGTAAAGAACTTCTTAGGAGTATTATGCAAGGACTCACGGTCTATAAAAAGCACCTCGTCTTCCTCTTTGGTAGCAAACTTTTTATCCGTAGGGAAAGAAATTAAATCACGCAAGAGGGTGAAAGAGGTAAGACGGCAATTATAGCCTTGAAACATAGGGTATTTAGCCGTCCAAATGTTTTGTATAGCAACCTCATCATACTTAGGTAGCAAGCTGTCAATAGTAACAAATCCTTTGGGTACTAAGCCTGCTTTATCACCTACTGTTTCGTTGAAAAGGGCTACACTCTCCAAAAAAGAGGCTACATTTTGCTGAGATATCCCCGCTGCTGTAAGGGCTTTTTGCACTTCATCTTGGGTAGCGGTATCTACTAAATTAGAATAAGTGAGAGTAACTGCTATTTTTTCAGTTGTTGCTTTCTTCTGTTGGCAAGAAATTGCTACCAAAGAAAGAATAGTTATCAATAGAAGTCTTTTCATTGTTTTAGTCATTACTTTCATAATAATAAGATTGCTCTATACCTTTAAAAATTACTTCACGGTCGTTTACTTTATCAGTAAGAGCAGGTTGCAACAAAAAGCGTAATTCCAAATCATTGATAGGGCTACGCTCCATTGCTTGGAGGTAAGGAGCTTTATCTATTAGTTGCCAATTCACTACTTTGCCTAAGCGTTTTTTGAGTATCAAGTCGAGCCATATACGAGTAGCTCGCCCATTGCCTTCCATAAAAGGGTGGGCAATATTCATCTCCACGTATTTGGCTACAATTTCTTCAAAAGTATTTTCAGGCATTTGGTCTATTACGGGTAGGATAGCATCCAAAAACATCGCATTGGCAAACTTAAAACCGCCCTTGCTAATATTTAGCCGACGTATCTCACCTGCAAAATCGTAAAGCTCCTCAAAAAGATAGCGATGTATCTCGCATAATCCTTTAATGGTACCTACTTCTATCTGCTCTATAGTCCCACTCTCAAAAAGACGATAGGCATTTTGCAAACTTTGTGCGTCGATTTCTTGAGTATTCATCTTCAATTTTCTCTGTTTAAAGTATATACTAAGCTTGTATGTCTCTCTCCTATAAGTGGAAACAAGAAATCTTCAAGGGTATGATGATAACCAAACCCACATTTTTCAAGTACTTGTTGTGAGGCAACATTTTCCTCATATGCACCTGCCCATAGCTGGGTAAGGTGCAACTCTTCAAAAGCATATTGTATTACCCTTAGGGTAGCTTCAGTAACATAGCCCTTACCCCAAAAGTCTTCTCCAAGCCAATAGCCTATTTCAGCTTCATTTTCGCTTACAGGAAGATTGCTCTCTCCTTGTAAAAGCAAGCCTATACTTCCTATGGGAATGTTGTTTGCTAAACAAATAGCAAAACTATGAGACTTGGTAAGGACAACCTCAATAATCTTTTGGCTCTCTTCTACACTTTTGTGAGGTAGCCAACCGCACATCTTGCCTATAATAGGATTGTGCGCTTGTGTGTATAAGGCTTCGGCATCTGTTATTTTCCAAGGACGAAGCAAAAGGCGCATTGTGTGAAGTGTTTCCATAAACTTAAATATTTTATAAATAGACTTTACCAAAGTTATCTGCCCGTGTGGCTCGCACCTTTGGCAAAGTCTATCATTAACCATTAAGCACTAACCACTACTTAAACATTTCTTTAATCTCTTCCAACATCTTAATCTGTTTCTTTACCGATTCAGTTTGGTTTAAGCCACGTTTGATAGTAATACCTTCGTCCAATACGTTTTTAAGCATCTCTTTAGCAGCAGGGTTCTCCATATCTTTAGCGATTTCTTTGAGTGATTCAGCCAATAGCTCCACGTGTGAAGTATTGTCTAAGTGCATTGCCCACTCATAGCCTTTTTTGAAGTTGACAGCTGTTTCAGGATTGTCCTTTTCAAAGAAAGGATAGTATATAAAATAAGGAAGTATCGCAGGGAGATACTGCTCCATTTGGTTGTCTACAATTACTCCTGATAATCCCGCTAATTGGTCGGTATCAAAGTCTTTAACACTTCCTTTTTCAAGTATACTCTTAGCGCGTGCGGGCTCAGTACGAGCTATCCCATTGATAGCAGCATTCTTGATAGCTCCCGAAGGAGTTCCAAGGTATTTTTCAAATAAAGAAACGTATTTGTTTTTGTATTTTGAGGTAGCTAATACCCATATCGCTGCCGATTTAGCCAAGTTCTCAGGGTCAGAAGACGCAATCTTTTCTACCATTGCCATTTCTTTGGCATTCAGTTCATAACTAGCGAGTTTTTGTAATGCTTGTATACGCACTTGGAAAAAGGGGTCTTTAAGAGCAGCGAGCAAAATATCTTTGCCGTCAGGAGCCATTGGCGCACTTACCGCTTGCATTCTGCTCTTGAGCGATTTAGCGCGTTGCATTTGGTACAAATACTCCGCCCACGTTTTTTGGTATTGCTCATCTATCAGCACCACACCTTCGGGATTGATATCTATCAGCTCTGGGGCTTTCTTCATTGGGAAAGTAAAAGTATTTTCTTTACGAGCATCTACCCAAACACTATGACGCTCTGCCTTGCCATTTCTGTAAATATCTATATCCAACGGAAACTGAAACAAGAGGTCTTCGCTTTGTGTTTGAATGATTTTTAAGGTCAATTTACCATTGCTAAACGTCTTTTCTACATTCACAGTAGGATTACCATTGCCAAAGTACCATTGGTTGAAGAACCAGTTCAAGTCTTTACCGCTCACTTTTTCTAACGAAAGACGTAATTGGTGAGCTTCCCCCGTGCCGTATTCATTCGTTTTGAGGTAATCGGTAAGCCCTGCAAAGAAAGCCTCATCACCAAGATAATTACGCAACATATGCAAGATAGCCCCGCCTTTGTTGTAAGATACCAAATCGAACATATCCTCACGTGAATCATAGCCAAAGCGCACCAAATCTTTTGCAAAATCATTGGCACGGTGTTGGTATTGAAGGGTGTTATTGCTAAGGTGGTATTCTGCGGCATCTTTGCCGTATTTGTGTAGCAACCACAAGTATTCGCTATAGTTGGCAAACGACTCGTTTACGGTGAGATTCGACCAGCTTTCGGTAGTTACTAAATCGCCAAACCAGTGGTGTGCCAACTCGTGTGCGATAATAGGCTCCCAATAGTTTTGGTCAGCCAAAGCTTCTGCGCTCTGATAAGCACTCTCGGCGTGGCTTACAGCCGTAGTGTTTTCCATTGCTCCACTCACAAAATCGCGCACTACCATTTGGGCGTATTTAGCCCACGGATAGTCATAGCCAAAACGCTCAGAGAAGAACGTAATCATCTCGGAAGTATTTCCAAATATCTGTTTTGCAACAGGCTCGTATTCCTTTTCTACATAGTATTCAATAGGCACCTTACCGCGCCAAGGCGTATCTTTTACTACGGCAAACTCTCCTGCCCCCATAAAGAAAAGATAAGGTGCGTGAGGCTTGTCCATCACCCAATAGTCGGTGCGCATATTGCCTTTCTTATCACTGCTTTTTAGCACTCCGTTAGAGAGGGTAACAAAGCTATCGGGCACTGTCATTTCTATTTCTTGAGTAGTCTTTTGGTTGGGCTTGTCGATAGTAGGGAACCAGCACGAAGAGCCTTCTGTTTCACCCTGCGTCCATACTTGGCGCATAGGCTTGTCGGCTTCTCCGTTAGGGTTGATAAAGTAAAGCCCTTTGGCATCGGTAATCGCACGACTGCCCTTATCGGTTACCTTTTCAGGCTGTGCCGTATAGCGAATGTACACGGTATAGGTCTCCCCTTTTTGGTAAGTTTTGTTGAGTTTTATTCTCAACATATCATTCTTATAGCTATAAGAAAGAGGCTGTTGCTTGCCGTTCTGCTCCAAAGCCACCTTGTGGATAAGCATAGCCTTTGCATCGAGGATAAGGCTATCGGTAGCATAAAAATAAGGAGAAGCAGTAAGCCATTCTTCGCCGTTGAGAGTTTGGTTAGTGAAGTTAAAATCTACCTTCAATTTCGTGTGCTTTAAGGCAGTTTTCTTCTCAGGAGTAGCACGATAGAGGCTTCGCCCCGAAGTATCCGTCTGTGCAAAAGTGTAGCCCGAAAGTAACAGGGCAATAATAGTAAAAAGTGTTTTTTTCATTAGCTTATTTTATTGCCTTGAAAAATATATTTCCAAGAGATAATTTCAAGTGCAAAGATATAGCTTTTTGCCATTATAGCGAAATAAAACACCAAAAAATCACAACCGTTGTACCTCTTCCAGTTCATTTACGTGTGCCTCTTTAGCTTTTCCAAATTGGTAAGTGAGGTTCAGTCTAAGCTGTCGGCTTTCGCTATTGCCGTAAGCATAAAGGTCTAAGTTAGGCAAATGGCTCTCGCTGTCCCAACGTTGGGTGTGGAAAATATCGGTAGGACTTTCGTAGCGCAAGCCATTTTGTAGGCGCTCACTGCCGTAATCCATTGCGTAATGCCCCAACTGATGATTATAACCCAAACGCAAAATACCCTTCTTCACGCTGTGTTGCAATTGGAGTTCTGTGTTCTGTCGCAGATTCCACCAATACGACACAGATAATCACCCGTACTTTCAATATAAATGCGCAACTTACGAGGAGGAGAAGTAAAGCTAAAGAGTCCGTTAGCTCCCGTAAGAGGTTCGCTTACAATAAGGTTCGTATCAGCATCTAATACTTTAATAGCTACTTTGGGAATTCCCTCAAGCGAAGCGTTATGGACGAAGCCTTTTACAGTGTATTGTGCTTGAGCAGAAAGGGTAAGCTCACAAAAAAGAGCAAGAAAGAAAATAAAACTTTTCATTAAAATATTGTTTATGGCGAATAATGGTGCAAATGTAAAATAAAAAACACACTCCATAAAAAGAATTAACTTATTTTATTGTTTTACTTTAACAAAGTTTCACATTCGTCTTTCGTCCCTCCTCATTTGTCATTTCTCCTCTTTTCCCTCGCCACACTCCCCCTTTTCCCGTCGCCACATTCCCCCTCTCCTTGGGAGAGGGCAGGGGTGAGGATTCCTCTTTCTTTCGCCTCGAAACCCCGTTTTTACCGTTTTTTGCATTGCTGTATTATACTATTAATCAATTTTTTATACACCCTTTCTATACCAATCGTCCAAGATTCGTATAAGCTTCCTATAAGCTCTCTATAAGCTAACTCCACCCTTCTCATAGCCTTTTTTCATCAAAATTCCTCTTAACCTTCTTCCGAATCTCTCCGTTTTCTTCCGAATCCTCCTAACAGTCTCAATACATCGCTTTTGCGGTACACACTTTGCCAAAGTTAATAGCCCGCCGTGCTACGACTGCCTGTGCGGCTCGCACCTCATTTTCTAATTCTCTAATTTTCTCATTTCTAACACTATTTGGTATTAAAGAATTATTTACTATCTTTGCCCCAATCTATACAAAAGAAAAAATGATGAAAAGAACGATACAATATTTGCTCACAGGTGGAGGAGTAGTTTTGCTCTCTGGTTTTTTGGTCAATGCAATGTCAGTTAAAAAAGAAGAAAACAATATCTACGAACAAGCAGAAGCCGAAGTAGCCCAGAACCCTCTTTCAGCTCAGGAAACTCATCATAAAACCGATTTCTCTAATGATTACAGAGTTTTTGCCATCGATTTACCCGAAAAATTAGACTTTGCTGGCGAAAGAGTACCTTTGGAAGACCCCGATGTACACGAGCGCTTAGACCGAGAGCTTATCGTAAATACCTATTGGCAATCCAATACTTTGTTGGTGCTCAAGCGTGCTAATAAGTACTTCCCTATCATCGAACCTATTCTCAAACGCAATAATATCCCCGATGATTTCAAATATTTAGCCATCATAGAAAGTGGACTCACCAATGCGGTATCACCCTCCGGTGCAAGTGGCTTTTGGCAACTTATGAAACCCGCCGCTCAAGAATACGGCTTAGAAGTAACCGACCAAGTAGACGAGCGTTATCACATAGAAAAAGCCACCCAAGCTGCCTGCGATTATTTAAACAAAGCCAAGCGCAGTACAGGTTCGTGGACGATGGCTGCCGCTGCTTATAATGCCGGTATCTCAGGAATGAATAAGCAAACTTCTTTTCAAGAAACTAATAATTATTATGATTTATGGCTAAGCTCCGAAACTTCACGCTATGTATTTCGTATTTTAGCCCTAAAAGAGATAATGAAGCACCCTAAGAAGTACGGCTTCATCTTCGAGAAGAAACATTTGTATAACGAACTGCCCACTTACAATGTAATGGTAGATTCTACCATTGAAAATCTCACCCAATTCGCCAAGAGCCAGAACATCACTTATAAAGACCTAAAACTATACAATCCTTGGCTACGCGATAAAAGGCTAGATAATATAGATGGCAAAGCGTATTATATCAGGATTCCCAAGAAATAGTTTTTAAGAATAAATATTAGAAAGTAGAAATTTTCAAGTGTTTGACATTCTTGGGTGCAAACTGTTGCAATACTTCTACCTTGCCATTAGCAAGCCAAAGGTGTTGTGCCTCTGCAGTAGCATCATCATTCAGTAAATGATGTTGAGAAAGTATATTGCGCGTTTGTTTAGCTACCGCATACCCCGAATCTATTACCTTTATGTGTGGAGGAATGAGCTCTTGTATTTGTGGTAACAAATAAGGGTAATGAGTGCAACCTAACACCAAATAATCAATCCCTTCGGCAACCATAGGTAAGAGGTATTTGCGTAATAATAGCGTCATTTCAGGACTCTTTATACGTCCCGCTTCTATAAGGTCTACTAGTCCCTCCCCTACTTGTTCTATAATTTCCACTTGCTCTTCTTGTTTAAGGTGCTCACTGGTTTTAGCAAAAAGGTCGCTGGCAAGTGTACTACGGGTTGCTAATACCCCTATTTTCTTAGTAACACTCTGCAAACTCGCAGGCTTTATAGCAGGTTCTATCCCTATAAAAGGTACTTCTTTATATTTATTCCTCAAATACGATATAGCATTGGTAGTACCCGTATTGCACGCTACTACTATAATTTTTGCATTATTTTCTAACAGAAAACGCGTATTGGTATCGCATAATGCAATGATTTCCTCCTTAGTCTTCTCACCATAAGGGGCATTTTTATTATCTGCTATAAACAGGGTATTCTCATTAGGCATTAATGCGTTTACTTCTTTCCAGATAGTAGTCCCCCCTACTCCAGAGTCAAACAAACCAATAGGTGCTGTACGTGATGTTGAGTGAGTCATTTTAAAATAAGGTTCTTTTCAGTTGCAAAAATAAAAAAAAGTGTTCACTTAGCGAACACTTTTCATAAGAAAAAATATCTAATAATTTTAAAAACCTACGAACTAAAATCCTAAGTCCTTTTTAACTGTACTGTAAAGGTCATCTCCTGTAGCTACAATCACGCTTGAGCCTGCACTTGAATCCAATACGTACTGAAGTCCTCTTTGCTTAGCAATTTTCTCAATAGAGCTTTTTACCTTTTTAAGCAATGGCTCTACCAATTCTTGTTGCTTTTTCTGTAAATTCTCAGCAGCAGTTTGTTGTGTTTTACGGATATTTTCTTCCATAGTTTTAATTTCCTCTGATTTTTTGAGGAATTCTGCTTCACGAGCTTTAAGTTGTGCCTCTGTAAGAGCAGCAGCTTCATTCTGATACTTTTGAGCCTTAGCTTGCAATTCTTTAATAGCTGCTTGAATATCGTTCATATATCCTTGCTCCATTTTCTTTAATTGTGACTCTATTGATTTTCTTTCAGGCATTTCTTCTAAAAGTTTTTGCACATCAATATGAGCGATTTTCACTTGTGCAGTAAGCATTGTAGTAGCTCCTAAGAATAGAGCCAATGCAATCATCAACGTTCTAATGTTTCTCATCATCTGTTTGTAATATTAGTTATTTAAAAATTTTTACTGATCTGTCGTAGGCGTTTGAGTTCTCGCCTCTTGTTGTTTTTTAAGGCGCTCGGCTTGTTCTTTTTCACGTTGCACCCTTTGTTCTTCAAGTTTCTTTTGGCGTTCAGCTATTTCCTTCTCACGCTGTTCTTTCTGTTCTTGTAACTTCTGTTGGCGTTCGGCTTGCTCTTTGTCCCGTTGTGCCTTTATAGAATCGCGCTGTTGTTGGAACTTCTGCTGACGCTCAGCTTGCTCTTTCTCGCGTTGTGCTTTAAGAGCATCGCGCTCTTGTTGGAACTTCTGTACACGTTCAGCTTGTTCTTTTTCGCGTTGCGCTTTAAGGGCATCTCGTTCTTGTTGGAACTTCTGCTGACGCTCGGCTTGCTCTTTCTCGCGTTTTGCTTTGAGCTGTTCGCGCTGTTGCTTCATTTCTTCAGTTTTGCGCAAACGTTCTTGTTCGTACTGTACTCGGCGTTGCTCACGTGCTTTTTCAGCTTCTTTACGTTTCTTAACGCGTTCTTCTACAAACTCAAAATCATAGCTTTCTTTTAAGAGCTGAGCCATATCTTTGTTCCTATCTTCGGCATTGTCTTTCTTCTTCAAGGCACGAAGCACTACTTTACTCAAGTTATGTTGCTCATTAGAGAATAACATAGTGGCGTCACTCTTTTCAAAGATAAAGTCGTATTTACGCATCTTGCCTATCTCTTGCACTATATTGAACACTTGGTCTTGGATAGGCTTAGCAAGCATAAACTTTTGGGTGATATACTCTCCTTCCTTAGCATCAAACTTCTGCTGTTTATAGGCATTCAAGTTGTATTCTAACAGAGCTATTTCTTCTTCTTTATCTTTGATAAGCTCGGGAGTAAGCAAAGCTTTCTCAGCTTCTAACTTCTCTTTTTCAGCCTTTATCTTTTCTTGGCGTTTGGCTATTTCAGCCTCCCATTGCTCTACTTGTAAGGCAAACTGCTGGCTTGCTACTTTATAATCTTCGAGGTGTGATAATATGTAATCCATATCCACATAGCCAATACGAGATGGCTTTTGTGCATAAGTAAAACAGGCACTACACAATAGTACTATAAATAACGCTTGTAGTTTGTTCATAACATTTATCAAATGTATATACTACTTTTTAGCCTTCTCTTTTCATAAAAGAAAATATCGTGCCAAAAATTAGAATTGTTGTCCAAAAATAAAGTGTGTTTGCCAGCCACTGCGGTTATTGCTATTAGCAGGGTTATCGAAACCATACCCAAAGTCAATACCCAGCATACCGAACTGTGGCATAAAGAGTCGCAATCCTAAACCTGCTGAACGCTTAATCTGGAAAGGATTAAAGTTCTCTAATCCATTGTGTACATTACCTCCTTCGGCAAATACTAAGCCATAGATAGACGCCATTGGTTTAAGAGTAATAGGATAACGCAATTCCAGAGAGAATTTGTTAAACACAGTCTCGCCATCATCGGCGGAAAGGGCATAGTTTTCATACCCGCGCATTTGTATGTTTTCACGTCCGTCCATCGAGTAATAGCCTAAGCCATCGCCTCCCATAAAGAAACGTTCAAAAGGTACTATACCGCGTTTGCTGTTATAAGCTCCCAAATAACCAAAATCAGCACCAAACTTTAATACAAATTTACTGTAAATATTGGTATACCAAGCTGAGGTAAACTTGAGCTTATAAAACTCTAACCAGTGGAAACGCTCTTGGTCTATTTGTGCTATTCTTTCAGAATCTTTATTGGTAGATGCTGTTTCACGTTCTTCAAGTAGTTTGCCATAATCTACCTTATTGAACAATGAGTAAGGAGGGGTAAGCTTCGCACTAATAGTAAAACTACTTCCTGACATTGGATAGATAGGGTTAGGACCACTTGAGTTACGCGATAACGAAATGGTATAAGCTAATGAATTAGAGTTACCATCTTTAAAAGTAAAGAGTCCTAAATTAGGATAATTCTTCAAATCATAATGCTGATAGCTTAAAGTATGAGCGATTTGGAAATAATCATCGGGAACTCTCAAACGTTTGGCTAAACCTACGCTTATTCCTGTGATATACACACGTTTACTCTTATCTACATCATAGCTCCTGTAACTATACCCGAACTGTTCGGTTCTACTGAATGACACTGAGAACTGCACAGGCTGTTTACCACCCATCCAAGGCTCGGTGAATGAAAACCCATAAGTGCGGTAGTACCTACTTATTTGGAAACTGAGTGATAGTGCTTGACCGTCGCCCATAGGCACTGGGCGATAGGCTTTGGGGTTGAACAAGTTGCGAATAGAAAAGTTATTGAATGAAAGGGCAAGTGTACCTATGAATGAGCCTCCACCATACCCTCCTTGCAACTGCACTTGGCTTGAACCTGTTTCGGTGAGTTTATATTCTATATCTACGGTTCCTGCATTAGGATCGGCATTTTTAAACTCTGGATTGATGTTTTGAGCATCGAATAGTTGCAACTGTCCTAACTCACGAACGGTACGCACTACGGCATCTTTGCTATATAGATAACCAGGACGTGTGCGCAACTCGCGATAAATTACATAGTCGTTAGTCTTTTCGTTACCTGTTACTGATATTTTATTAAAATAAGCAGGCTTCCCTTCTACCACGCGTATTTCGAAATTGATAGTATCATTTACTACTGAGGTTTCTACAGGGTGTATTTGCGAGAAGAGATAACCACTATTTTGATATAAGTTGGTTATATCTTCGGCATCGGGTTTGGTATTGTCTTGAATGCGTTTTTTGAGCAATACTCCGTTATATACATCGCCTTTTTTGATACCCAATACTTGATTGAGCACACGGTCGTTATAGACTGAGTTTCCTAAGAAGCGAATATCACCGAAATAATAACGCTTCCCTTCTTCTACTGCTATATTAAGACTTACGTTACCGTCCTTATTTTTAATAAGCGTATCGTTTACCACACGAGCATCGCGATAGCCTTTTTCTTTATAGAAATCTACGAGGTTTGTTAAATCTTCGTCGTAGTCTTTCTTAACATATTTGGAGCGTTTCCAGAAACGACCGAAACGCACTTGTTTTGTCTTTTTGAGCTTCTTGCGCAACTTGGCTGAGGTAAATTGCTGATTGCCTTCAAAAGTAATTTTATCGATTTTTACCTTATTACCTCTATCGATGTGAATGAGCATATCTACACCATTGGCATCGGTAGTATCTATTTTGGTATCGATAGTTACTTTGGTGTTGAGATAACCATCTTTTCGATATTTATTAGTGATATAGTTTTTAGTATTAGCAATAAGGCTTTCGTTTACCTTTACTCCTTTTTTAATTTCGGCATCTTTAAGGAGGGTTTCTGCTTTTTTCTGTCCGATACCTGTTACTTTTACATCGACTAATGAAGGTGTTTCTTTGATAGCTAACTCTAAGAATACGGTATCACCTTCTACGCGCTTGATATAAATATTAATATCGCTAAACAACTTATAGCCCCATAGCTTATGAATGATGGAGCTGAATTTTTCACTGGGGATTTCGATTACATCACCTACTTTCAAACCCGAAGTAGTGAGGATAGTTTGTTCGTTATAACGTTTTGCGCCAGTAACTTCAATGCCACCAATTGTATATTTTCTTCCTTTTCCTAATGATATTCTATCTTCTTCTTGTGCACTTACAAGGCTTACAAAAGCCAAGAAAGCAAGCAATAAAAATTTTTTCAGCATAGTTTTACGTAAGTTGTTCGCTTGTTTTTCCAAATCGTCTTTCTCTATTTTGATAGTTTGATAGGGCTTCTTCTAAGTGTTTTTTTGTGAAGTCAGGCCATAATACTTCAGTAAAATAGAGTTCGGCATAGGCTATTTGCCATAATAAAAAATTGCTGATGCGCTCCTCACCGCTGGTGCGGATAAGTAAGTCTACATCGGGTAAGTCGTAGGTGTATAGGTGTTTTTGTAGTGTTGTTTCGGTAATTGTATTAGCAATAAGTGTGCCTTCTTTTACTTTTGCTGCAATTTCTTTTATAGCAGTTAGGATTTCTTCACGTGCTCCATAGTTGAGGGCTAAGGTAAGGGTAAGCCCTGTATTGTTTTTGAGTTTATCGATAGAAGCAAGTAGGGCTTCGCGTGGTTTAGGAGGGAAACGGTCTAAATTGCCAATGGTTTTGAGTCTTACATTATTTTTGTGCAAATTATCAACTTCCTTTTTTAGGAACTTTACCAATAGCTCCATTAGGGCTTTTACTTCTAAGGCGGGTCGTTTCCAATTTTCGGTAGAAAAGGCAAAAAGGGTGAGGTATGGAATACGGTGTTCCACACAATATTCCACTACTTGTCGCACAGTTTGCACTCCCTTTTCGTGACCATAGGCTCTGAGCAAGCCTTGTTTTTTTGCCCAACGCCCATTACCGTCCATTATAATAGCCAGATGCTTTGGATAGTTTGTAATCTCCATTGGTTTTAAGTGAAATTATCTACAATAGCAAGGCCATTCGCCGAAGGTGTAGGTAAGGGTAAGACCTGAGAAGGCGTACCAGTCGTAACTTCTTCCTATGTTACCAAATGTAAAGGATTTTCTTTCGGGCGCACTACCATCGACGTTGTTAGTAAGGGCAAAACGGAAAGCTACTTCACCTCCTAAAACAAGCCTTCGAGTGATTTTAGCTTTAAAACCGAAAGCTACGGGCACAGCCACATCGAAGTCGCGACGTGTAGTATCGCTAGCTTCAACGGGTTTGGGAGAGGAGGGGTCGAAGTACAAATCGTCGTGCCAAAGCCCAGCTATACCTACGAACACATAGGGGGTCATAGGCATATCGAGCAAATTGCCGATTCTGTAGCTAAAGAAATTGAACTCGGTGCCTACTGCCAAATCGGTAATATCACTTGAATAAGCGAACCCTCGGTTGCGTTTACCAGGGATATCGGATTGGACGTCGTTAGCTCTAAGTTCGGACTTAGTAACCTGCACACGAACTGCCATACGTTCGTGGAAATTCCATTTATATATCCCACCAAAAGCGATTTTGTTAGGATATAAATAATAGGTTCTACCAACATCTGAAATGGGGTTGCTTCCACCTAAGAAAACACCGATTTCGTGTTGCTGTGCCGATGCCATATGCATCGCCAATAGTATCAATGTAATGTGTATAAATCTGTACATACGCTATTCTATGCAAGGCGCAAATATACGTGTTTTATATGAAATAACATTTATTATTTCCTATTTTTTTATTTTGGATTTTTAAATTAGCTACTAAAATTCTTTATACATCACTGATTATTAACACGATATAAGTATATTTATTTTTATAAAGAATTATAAGTTATCGGGAGCAATTTGTGAAAAGTGCGTAGATGAAAGGTGCTTGTGAGTAGGTAGCAAGAAGTACCTTGTGGTTGCTCTGTGAGACATCTGACGGACTTTAAATAAACTTTAAACGGCACTACAGTGGTCTTATAGTGGCTCTACAGTGGGTCTACAGTGGGTCTACAGTGGGTCTACAGTGGGTCTACAGTGGGTCTACAGTGGGTCTACAGTGGGTCTACAGTGGCTCTACAGTGGGTCTACAGTGGCTCTACAATGAAGACTAACCGAAGATCAATCGAATAGTAACTGAATACTGATTGAACTTATGGTGCTACTATCTGCTTATATCATTGGTTCTACTTTTTAGACTTATCGGGCATAAAATAAGTAACGCGAGCTCGACGTAAAATAGCGAACGAATACTCGGAGTGGGGTATGCGAGAGATTGTGTTTCAGAAATTAAACAAAATTGATTTCAAAATTAAAATAGCATCAAGACTGCGCCTTGTGAAATAACAATGCAAGATTCAACTTTGCCAAAGGTCGTAGCACGACAGGCGATTAACTTTGGCAAAGTGTATACTGCAAAAAAGACTCATCATCAGAATTATTTATCAAACTGATATTAACTTTTTATTTTGTGCATTTGCTCTAATTGACAAATTGGCAGGTTTGTAGATTGGTATTATTTTTGTAGTTTTGCACCCTAATTAAAAGAAAAAATTACTATGGCAAACATTGAAAAGATAAAATGCCTAATTATAGGCTCAGGTCCTGCGGGCTATACTGCTGCTATTTACGCTTCGCGCGCGAACCTAAGCCCTGTGCTTTACCAAGGAGAACAACCTGGTGGACAGCTCACTACTACTAACGAAGTAGAGAATTTCCCCGGATATCCTGAGGGAGTAATGGGCAGCGAAATGATGATGCAGTTAGAGCAACAAGCTAAACGCTTTGGGGCTGATATTCGCAACGGCTGGGTGACTAAGGTAGATTTTTCGGCTCACCCACACAAAGTATGGGTAGATGACCAAGAGCTCCACGCCGATGCCGTGATTATCGCTACGGGTGCTTCGGCTAAATACTTAGGGTTACCCTCCGAACAGCACTATTTGCAAACAGGAGGAGGCGTATCGGCTTGTGCTGTGTGCGACGGTTTTTTCTACCGCAATCAACACGTGGCTATTGTAGGGGCAGGCGACTCGGCTTGTGAGGAAGCGCTTTACTTAGCGAACATTTGCTCGAAAGTAACAATGCTGGTGCGTCGCGATGAGTTCCGCGCTTCACAAATTATGAAGGAACGCGTGCTCAATTCGCCAAAAATAGAAGTGCTATTTAATACTGAAACTGAAGAGATATTAGGTGACGGACAAGTAGTTACGGGCATTAAAGTGCGCAACAACAAGACAGGGGAGATAAGCGAAATAGCTATCACAGGTTTCTTTGTAGCTATCGGTCACAAACCTAATACCGATGTGTTTAAACCTTATATCGATACTGATGAGGTGGGCTATATTAAGAATGTAGCGGGCACTTCGCTCACCAATGTAGCGGGGGTGTTTGTAGCCGGTGATGCTGCTGACACGCGCTACCGCCAAGCTATTACCGCAGCAGGTTCGGGCTGTATGGCAGCGTTGGACGCAGAGAAATACCTTCTTACTCTTGAATAGCTAAGAGGTAAGAGATAAGAGATAAGAAAGCGCGATGTTTAGAATAATAAACATCGCGCTTTGCTATTTAACCTGCCAGCTATCGCTAAATTTGTTTCTTACTTTTTACCTTTATTTTAAACTAAGCTTATGGTTGATAATTCTATCCATATAATCTTGCATAAAGGCTTTTAAATCTTTAATACCTTTTTGTATTTCGGCATTGTCTTCTTTGCCCAAGAGATTGTTTTTGAGAGCACCGTCTTCTTTCTTGTACACTCCGTTTACCTTACCTGTTTCGTCGATGATATAGATGTAATTACCTTGCATCATTTGATACATAAGCGCATCGGAGATAAAAGCGCGGGGCGTTTCATCAGGAAGATTGGCAAACACACTGCGCCCCCAAGAGCGGAAAGGCTTATGGTAACCCATTAGGTCTACTAACGAAGGATAAATATCTATTTGCTGAGTAATATCTGAATTTACCCCCTTTGGCACTAAATTAGGGTTAGGGCTGTAGAACATAATTGCTGCTCCTTTGCCTGTAATAGGCTCTTTGTAAAGGTCGTAATAGATTTGGTTAGGGTGGTCATTGACAAAAGCAAAGATAGTATTGTTATACCAAGGTTGTTTTTTAGCACACTCAAAGAATTGTTTGAGAGCGTAATCGGTATAGCCAATACATTGGTGAATTTCTAAGTTGCCTTTAGGGAATTTGCCCTCATATTGCTTAGGAATTTGAAAAGGGTGGTGGGAGGAGAGTGTGAAAATAGTGCCTAAGAAAGGTTGTTTCTTTTGAGAATAAGTCCTGCACATATATTGGAAAAAAGGTTCGTCCCAAATCCCCCAGTGTCCATCGTCATCAGCATCGTTATTGTACTCATTCTTACCATAGTAATGGTCGAAACCTAAGATATTAGAAAAACCTAAGAATCCCATAGAACCATTGGGTGCTGAATGGAAGAAAGAGGTATCGTAGCCCATTTCTTTGGCGATAGACACCAAAGACTGTGTGGGTTGTTTCACATAAGGTGATGAGGTGTAAGCGACTTGAAAAGAGGGGATTCCTGCCAGCATTGACGACATTCCGTGTATTGACTGGCGACCTGTGCAATAAGCATTGTCGAGCACAAGTGAATGTTGTGCTAACGAGTCTAAGAAGGGTGTATATGATTTAAAGTTAGGAATATGAGTTTTAGTATTCATACAGCCCCAATACTCTTTGCCGAAACTTTCTAAAATAAAGAGGACGACATTGGGCTTGGTAGCTACTTCGCGGTTGTACTGCTTAATAGGTTTTAAACTCTCATTGATGTAGGCTTCATCTACAAAGTGATATTCCTTAAATCCTTTGTTCTTACCCATACTGCGAATGAGACAAAAAGGCGTGTTTAGTATCGCATCAGCCTGAGGAGCTGTATTTACGTGTCGGCTAGCATCGAGCATATTGATGGGGCGTGTATCCGAAGTAAAACCACCGCCTCGTATAGCCATCATTATCAGAGTACCAAAACCTAAGAAAAATAGAGCAGACCAACCAAAATAAGATTTCTTTTGAGCAATAGGCTCTTCGACGTTTTTCACGCGTTTATAAAGGAAAACCCAAAGAGCTATCAGTAAAAAGAAGCCTACGAACATATACCAATAGCCTCCTAAAAAGCTACTGAATATTTTCATTTTGTTGTTTTCGTGTTCTATAACTGCAAACGATGCCGAAGTAAGACGAGACTTGCTAAAAGGGTAGTATGCCATATCAATAAAATTGGTGGCATAAGCAATGGTGTTAGGTATAAAGTACGACCAAAAAACTACTTTCTGAAACTTCTTATGGGTATTTACCCACAAAGGTAGTAAACTGAGCAGTATGAACAGCAAATTAGTGTACATTATAGCACAGTTATCAAACGCCAATCCATAATAGAAAAGGTCGGATGTGTTATAATCACCCATCAGTCCGCGATTCATATAGATAAACAAACCACGTGCAATGGTATAAAATAAGTATACCAAGAAGATACGGTATAAGAAAACTACATATTCTCTGATTCTCATTGTATTTAATTTTAAGTGAATTGTAATAGCAGAATTATAAAGGCTAATACGCACGAAGCGATAAGTACACCACGTGCGCGTTCGTTTTCATAACGATTGATAAAAAAGAAGAAGATAGCAAGGTCTAACAGGGCTCCTAAGAGTATGAGTTTCCCTAAATATCTCTTGTAATAGGCATCTTGCAAGGTAGTAGCAATACTAAATTTAGAGAAGATAAGCACATAGGCTATCACCCCTATTACATTTACAACAATACCTGCTATAAAACCAATGATTTGGTCTTTGCGTTTTTGATTTATATTTAAAAATCCCATTGCTTTAACTCTTGAATATTTTGGTGAGCCGTAAGGTCAAATTGAATAGGCACTACTGAAATGTAGCCGTTTTCGAGAGCCCATTGGTCAGTATCAGTACCTTGGTCTTCATTCACAAAAGTACCTGTCATCCAGTAGTACACTCTCCCTTGCGGGTTCACACGTTTGTCAAAACTTTCTATCCAGCGCGAACGTGCTTGACGGCATACTTTTACGCCTTTTATTTCTTCCTTCTTGATATTAGGTATATTCACATTCAGCACTGTTCCTTTGGGCAACCCATTAGCGAGTACTTTTTCAGCAATACTTTTGATATAAGAGCGCGCTTGCGAAAAGTCGGCATTCCAACTGGAGTCTAATAATGAAAAACCAATAGCAGGAATGCCCTCAGTACCCGCCTCGATAGCAGCACTCATCGTTCCTGAATATATCACGTTGATAGAAGCATTGGAACCGTGATTGATACCACTCACACAGAGATCGGGCAGACGACCGTTCAACACTTCGTGTTTGGCTATTTTCACACAATCGGCAGGTGTACCACTACAAGCGTATTCGCGAGTAGCTCCGTTATGTGAGGGCATAGGGTCGCAGTACATAGTAGTATCGAGGGTAACGGCGTGCCCTTTACCGCTCTGAGGCGAATCAGGGGCTACTACCACTACTTCGCCTAATTCTTTCATTATGTCTATCAGATAACGGATACCAGGAGCGGTAATACCGTCGTCGTTTGTTACTAATATTAAAGGTTTTTGCATACTAAAAAGTAAAGACGCGTTTTGTAGTCGCGTCTTTACGATGTGCAAAAGTACACAAATTTTAAATAAAAGCAATATTACATATGAAAAATATATATTTTTACATCAGTTGGATTTCATCTACAAACAATAAGGCTGGTGTGCCTTTACCCTCGTGCCATTCAGGGATTACGGTACCTTTGAGCACTACTTTCACATAGCGAGTTTTAGTTTTAGCAAAGTTCAAACTGATAGGCACGCGCTTGATAGGGTCGGTCTTCTGGGCTATCTTCAAAGGTTGCTGAGTGATGAGCTGAAAGTTTTTTCCATCAGCAGAGCTGTAAATAGCGACTTCTGAGGCTGGGAATATCCAGTTAGGCGTATCGGACAAAGAACCTGTTTTGAGATTGCTAATTTCTTCTTCTTTACCTAAATCGATTATTGCTTCCACTCCCACTCGACCAGGAAAGCCCACCCAATGCCCATCAATATAAGAATCTTCACCTATTTGGGCATCTACTAAGGCAGTAGCCCCTCCAAAAGTGTATTTAGGGTTGGTTTCGGTGAGTAATTGTATAGGCTTGTAAGTAGCCTTATTAAATAACGACTGGTAGCTAAACACTCCACTTATGGTATCTTTATGCACAGCTACAGCTTTTAACAGCACCTCGTTGCTGAGTTTGATAGGCTGGGTATAAAGCGTTTTGGTAGCATCAGGAGTAGTGCCATCGGTGGTGTAGTACACCTTACCATCGCCTACGGTGAGGAGTTCTACCTGAATACCATCTTTCTTAGGAGCGGGCTGAATCACAGGGGTAACGCCCAAGATGTGTTTGGCATAATGATATCCCTCTTTTTGGTAGTAATTGAGTAAGTTGCCTAAACGCTTCAAAAAGTCGGCATAGTTCTTTTTCTCTGGGGCTGTCCATTGTACCTCAGCTAAGGCAGCCAAGCGAGGCAAGAGCATATACTGGGCGTGTGCAGGACTCGCGATGTACTCTGTCCACAAATTAGCTTGTGTTCCTAAGATGTATTTACCTTGTTCGGGAGTGAGTTTAGGGTCGATAGGTTCGTAGTCGTACACCTTTTTCACGGGGAGGTATTCGCCTATGGACAGTGGTTCCTTACTAGGGTCTTCGCCTTGGTTATAGTCGAAATACAAACTGTAATGCGGAGTCATAATAGCGCGGTTGTGGCGTTGTGCTGCGGCGATGCCTCCTTCGGTACCTCGCCACGACATTACAATCGCGTCTTGTGAAATGTTATCTCCCTCCAAAATCTCGTCCCAGCCTATTACCTCTCTACCTTTCTTCTTGAGGAACTGCTCTACGCGCGATACTACATAGCCTTGTAGTTTCTGTTCGGCAGTGTGTTCACCGTCGCCTTTTAAGCCCAATGCTTTAATTTTAGCCTGACATTTAGGGCACTCTTTCCAACGTGTTTTAGGACATTCATCACCTCCTATATGAATATATTTAGAGGGGAAAAGTTCGGTAATTTCGTCGAATACGCCTTCTAAGAAGTCATAAGAAGCCTCATTGCCAGCGCAAAGTACATCGTCGAACACACCCCATTTGGTACCTACTGCACAGTCCTTGCCTGTACAACCCAACTCAGGGTAAGCCGTTAGCACAGCTAAGGTATGTCCAGGGATATCTACCTCGGGAATAATCGTAATATAGCGGTCTTGGGCGTATTTTACAATCTCTTTAATCTGTTCTTGGGTGTAGAACCCACCATAAGGTTTGCCGTCGAATTGGTGGGGTTTATCTTTGAGCAAATGCCCAATAAGCGTTTCTTTGCGCGTTGAACCTACCTCAGTAAGGCGAGGGTATTTTTTGATTTCTATACGCCACCCTTGGTCATCGGTGAGGTGCCAATGGAACTTATTGAGGTTATGAAGTGCAAGTATATCAATGTACTGCTTGATAAAATCTACTGTAAAGAAATGCCTGCTCACATCAAAATGCATTCCCCGATAGGCAAAGCGGGGCGCATCGTCTATCACAGCCGTAGGGAACGCTAAGGATTTAGGTTCTGTTACGTCAATCGACTTGCGCAAGGTTTGTATGCCGTAGAACACACCTGCGGGACTTGCTCCATCAATAGTAATTTGTTCACTTGTTACGGTAAGTTGATAAGCCTCTTGGTTAGGTTTTTTAAGGTCGGTTTTAAGACGAATAACCTTTCCACTGTTCACATTAGGCTCAGTGGTAAGGGTGAGCCCTGTGATTTCTTTAAGATAAGAGGCGAGGAATTGGGCATTCCTTTGTAGTAAGGCATTACCTTGTGGATAGGTAATCACGGTTTGAGCATCGAGCTCAAAAGGTTTTTGATGGGTATAACTAATGGATTGTGGTAGCGGAATTACCTCGTAATGTATTACAGGCTCAGTGCCTTTACAAGCCATAAGACATAGTGTTACTAAACTAAATATAAGTTTTTTCATTGGTGGTGGTTTAATTTTTAATATTTAATAGTTGGGATATATTGTGCTCGATAGAAAGTAAAAGGCAACATAAAAGAACGTTTTATGGTGGGTGTTTCATTGCGGTCGGTAATGATTATTTGTTTTTTGGTACTCAACGTGATTAGTAGCAAGTCCTCACCTATAAATTGTGCATTGCTACGGTTTGATGAGGCTAAGTCTTTGGGAAGAGCTACTGCCATAGGAACTGTTACTGTTTTGCTTTGTTCATTTACTTTATACAAAATAGCTCTTGAGCCCGTATCGGAATCTGAACGCGCATTGTCAATCACTAACACCTCGTTAGGTGCTTTCGGGTTAGCACAGTGCATTCCGTGAGTAAAGTATTTTTTCTCAGGTTTTATGGTGCCATTTTCGCCTATGCGATATAGTAACTTCCCTGTTTTACTGTCAATTTTCCAAAGTTCTCCATAACGATTAAACGTCATATAGTAATTACCTTCGCTATCGTAGTTAAAGGAGTTGGCGTGTAGCCAATCTTTTTTTACCCCTTGTATTTTTATATTAGGGTCGGTAGTGGGGTCTACATAATCAAAACAACTCCATTGCTGGGTGATTTCTCCTCTTCTATTCATAATCACAAAACCATCACCCTTTACAATATCGGTAGTTGTACCGCCTTGTGCAGTGAGGTCGAAAGTTTTATCAATATAGGTTACTAATCCTATACTGCCATCGGGCATAGGGCGACACTCGTGATGCACTTCCCGTCCGTTAAGTGCGGGAACGGTGGCAAAGTCTTTTTGAAATACTACCTCACCAAAGAGGTCTATAATTTTAATACTTTTAGCATTGAAAGTATAAGGACTTCCAACAGGGTAAGCAGGATTGGTAAGAATGTAAAACTGCTGACGCTGTGCATCGTAATTTACGACCAAAGGCTCTTCGGGCACTTGCTCATACCATACTACTACTCCTTTAGTATCTGTCAGATAGATGGCTTTTGTACCATTCATACGGGCATTTGCAAAAAAATAACCGCCTATATCTTCTTTTAGGTCGTCTATCAGTAATGTTGCATTAGGAAGAAAAGCCTCCACACTTTTTGTTTTAAAGGTTTTCACTGCCGACTTATCTCCTTTCTCGGTAATGATTTGGCAACTGTATTGCGTATCGGGTTTGAGGAACAATAGCGTTTTACGTTCTATCCCTTTGCCCTGATAGATATTGGTTTGCTGTACTTGTGCCGGATGGTTCACTTCCCAATAAGCTATATGGAAGGACGTTTCCCCGCTGAAAGTAGCAGTTACTTCCGCGCGAAGGTTATTCGTCTTACTCAAAGACACCTCAAAATCGGTAAGATTACCCTGATACGGAGGGCTAAGAGAATCTTCTTTTTTAGGGGGAATAGGGTCTTCTTTTTTAGGGATAAAAGGTTCATCTTTTTTACAAGAAACTAATACCCCCCCTATGATTAAAAACAAAATAATAATCGATTTTCTCATATTTTAAATCTTTCTTGTTTCTCTATGTTATTTCAATAAGAAAAAAGCGTTAGTCTTTATCGGGATTTACAGGCTCAATAGCATTACTAAAAGGTTCATATGTCACATAATCCCACAAGGCATAATGGTCTCTGGTAGGGATACGGTCTCCTATAAAATCTATATTCTCTACACTGCAAAAGATACGAAAAGGATACTGTTGCCCATAGTTGAGCTCTTTATGAAGGTATTGCACCCCATCGATGAGCCACGTAGCAATATAATGGTTATTCTGCGGATTGATAGCTAATTTAATCTGAAAAGTATGCCATTGGTCGCTGTCTATAAGCACCTCAGCATTTTGCGCCCAAGGATTATTCTGGCTGGTCATAAACACCACTACCTGCCCCTCTTTTGCGCCCAACTTCTTCCTGCGTTTAGCATCGCCTGAGCCCACTTCAAAATCTATCTCGTGCCCCTCACTGTTATACAAGAAAGAGCCTATACTTGCCCAAGCACCTGTTTCCATCGGCGGAATGTAAGCGCGCCAAGTGTAAATACCTGCCCCGTAACGGTGTACTGTTTTTTGTTTTTTGCGTTGTTCAGTATGAGCTTTCGTCCATATTTTCAGTGCCCAACCATCTTCGGCGTAAGAATCACTTACCACTTTGGCATAAGTTTCTTTGTCCTTCCCTTGTGGGTAATCCTCGTCCTGATTACCTAATAACCAACCGTCAAGCGTTTTAAAATCCCATCGCATCACTTTGGTTTTATCAATGGTCACCTCAGGAATATCACTCGATTGTTTGCTACAGCTTACAAAAGCTGTCAAACACACTGCCATTAAAAATAGATTTACTCGTTTCATATGCTTTTATTTTTTCGTTTTTGCTTTATTTAAAATTCTCTTTTGCTTTATTGTTTCTTCGCTATTCCTTCTCCGTTTCTTCGTTCTTTCTTCGTTGTTTCTTCGTTCATTATTCGTTATTGCGTCGCCACAGTTCCCCCTTTTCCGTCATACTTCCCCTAGTGCCTATCGCCTAAGGCCTATTACCTATTCCTCTTTCTTTCGCCTCGAAACCCTGTTTTTACCGTTTTTTGCTTTGTTGTATTATATTATTAATCAATTACTTATACACCCTTTCTATACCAATCGTCCAAGATTCGTATAAGCTTCCTATAAGCTCTCTATAAGCTAACCACACCCATCTTACACCCTTTTTTCACCAAAACCTCTCTCAGCTCTCTTCCGAACTTTTCCGATATCTTCCGAAAAGCTCAAAACTCTTTATCCCAATAATTTCTCACTTTTCACTATACAAACTGGTGTGAGGGTTGTAATGAATACCGTTTTAACTAACAACAAAGCAATTCTATTAATATTCTATAAAGGTAGATAATTACAACCCCTTTACCAGCCATTTATAAAAGCAATATGTAAGTCTCGTTTTATTAGCGAGGTTTATAAGAATAAGGATATGGTTGATAAGTTACATAATCCCATAAGCCTACAACATCTTCTGTAGTAGGACGTTCTCCTAAAAAGTCTAGGTTCTCTACACTACAAAATATATGAAATAATTTTTCTTGTCCATAGTTTAGTTTTGACTTATAACGGTCTACTCCATCTATAGCCCAAGTAATGATATAGTTCTGACCATTAATAGCTTGATTTATTTCCAATCTTATCTGAAAAGTATGCCACGATCCTTTATTTCTCTCATCAACTGTAACAATCTCAGTATCGTGATGTAGTTCTGGATTATTTTGGCTTGTAATATAAGCTATCAACTGATTGTTTTTCGTTGCGTGAGCTTCTTCTCTTTTTTTAATAGTCCCTGAACCAACCTCAAAATCTACTTCGTGTTGGTCATCGTTATAAAGCCAAGAACCTACGCTCACTCTTTCACCAATATTCATTGTAGGAATGAAAACACGCCAAGTGTAAATCCCTGCACCAAACATTTGTTTTGTCTTTAATTTTTTCCGCTCTTTTGTCCCTGTATTTGTCCATATCTTCAAAGCCCTACCATCGTCGCAGCCATCTTTATAAACTGATGAACAATGGTCTACATTCTTATTAGGTTCTTGGTTGGCTAAAACCCAATCTGAAAGAGGATAAGAACCAAAGTGCCATCTGTAAGTTCCAACAGGATTATCAGGCTTAGGGTCAGGTGTAGGCTTAGGTGTAGGAACTACAGCTCCACTATTGGGCGTATACTTAACATTATCCCATACACCCGTTGTAGGAGTGGTAGCAGGTCTATCACCTACTTTTGGTAAGTTCTCTACACTACAAAAGATATTGAAAAGGTTGTCTTGACCATAATCAAGTGTTCCTTCCAATTTATCCTTTCCTTCTCTTCCGTCTACTGTAAGGATAGCGTGATAATTACCATTCACTAACTTCAATTCTATCTTAAACCTATGCCAATCTTGTTGGGTAATAGCTATCTTTTTAGTTGCCATTCCATAACCACCTAATTCTGCGATTACTTGATTATCAGTAAGTCTCATTTGAGAGCGTTCTGCATTCTTTCCTGAATAGACTTTGATAGACAATTCGTGATCGTCATCTTTGTAAAGAAAGCAATTCACACTTGTTTGGGCTCCTTTCTCCAATTTAGGAACATACAATCTCCACTCATATACTCCCGCTCCATATTGTCTTACAGTTTTGAGTTTGTTGCGTTGCAAAGTATTCACCTCTGTGTGAATAATAAGTCCACCGTTTGTACAGCCAGGGCTATGTTGTATCTTATAGCAATTAGGCTTACTGTTCTGATTGGCTTCTATCCAATCATTAGAAGGAGCATCAAACTCCCAAAACATTACCCCTTTTTGAGCTTGTTGTGCAGCATTAAGCGATTGCCCATCGCTTGATGTAGTTGTTGCGTTGCGGGTAGTTTCCTCAGAATCTATCTTACAACCAACATAGATGAACAAGGTCATCACCAATGAAAAAATAAATGTTTTTTTCATACTAAAATCATTAAGTTGTATGCTTTATTCTTAGTTTTCTTTTTAAGAAAAAGAGGCTGTCTCGTTGTTGGAGGTGAGACAGCCTCAGAAAAATCAATTTGCCATTTATAGATAAACATCGATTACTACTAATAGGCGGTATATTCAATAAAGTTAAACTTCGTTTCTAAGTGTTTTGTAAGAGCTTTATCGAGTTTAGCCCATTTCATCCAAGGTCTATTAGCAGCTGCTTCGGCTATAAAGAAGAACTTAAATTCATCTTCACCATAATTTGCAACTAAAGTTTTTAATACGTTACCATCAATAGAGTAAACAATAGTATACTTGTTATTTACTTTTTTAAGGTCGATGGTAAGTTTGTAGTCTTTGTTAGCATCTAATAAGCCAACATATTCATCTACCGCAGGTTCAGCTCCTTGTATATATAGCAATAACTGATTGGGTTTAGCTCCTAAACGAGTGCGATCCTCTTCTGAGCCTATACGAGCCATCATTAAAAAGAGGCGTTCAGTTACTTTCCCTTTTTCATCTTCTACATAATAATAAAGATTAGCTCCTGATTGGAATTGAGTACCCGCAGGAATGGTTGATACATCGGGGAAGCGGACAGACCACGTATATTTTCCATAGCCCATTTTCATACCCAACTTGTATTGTACCTTAGCAATAGTATTATCACTATCTACTCCTAACACCAATTTACCACTATCTACTTTTGCAATACCCCATTTCAACCAATCGTCGGGGAAGCTGTTGAAAGTCCATTTCTTTACTTCTCCTGTATCTGGTTCCGGTTCTGGGTCAGGTGGGTTAAGTTGATTTTGAGGTTCTGTAGGTTCCACAGAATATGGATAAGGTGTATAGGTTACATAATCCCACAAGCCATAATTATCCTTATAAGGCCAGCTATCGCCTACAAACTTCAAGTTTTCTGTACTACAAAAGATATAAAAAGGGTGCTCTTGTCCATAATTAAGTTGCTGAGTAGCACATTTCACATTATCAATAAGCCAAGTAGCAAAATACTTTCCTCCTGCTAATTTTAGGTCAATTTGGAACGTATGCCAAGCATTCTTCTTGATTTTTACCTTTTGGTGTAAAGCTGGGTTATCCTGGCTGGTAATATAAGCAATCACTTCATCATCAGCAGCTGCTAAGGCATCACGGTCTTTAGTCGTACCAGAACCTACCTCGAAGTCCAATTCGTGTTTATCGCTATTCCACAACCAAGAGCCTATGCTCACACGTTCAGTAGTTCCTAAATCAGAGATATAGGCACGCCAAGCGTAGAGTCCTGCTCCGTATTGTTTTTTAGTTTTGAGCTTTTTACGCTCTTTGGTACCTGATTTAGTGAATATCTTCACTACTTTGCCATCTTCAGCTTCAGTATTGCTTTCCACTGAAGTTTGTGAGATATTAGCCTGTTCTCCTTGACTGGCATTAAGCCAATCATTGGTATTATCAAAGTTCCACTTCACTTGCTTAGCAGTAACCAAACTGCCTTCTTGTGGAGTTCCTATCTCACTGCGTGGGTTATCGCTAAAACGCCCATCTGCATCGCTCTTGTCGCAGCTTATCATACTAAGCATCGCAACAGCCATCAGTATTGGTTTTGTATAGGTTTTCATATGAGTTTACATTTAAGATTATTGTTCTCTAAAAGAACGGTTGTTTTGTAGGTCAGGGAATTTGTTACTATACACTCCTGGTATAGGGTAATACCTACGTTTGTCATAAGGTTTAAACGGATTGCTGAACTTAGGATACACTTTCCATTCAGGACTCAAATCATAAGGATTCTTTACTACATTAGGGTCTCTTCTGGCATTTAAATTGGCTTCTTTAGTTTCCAATTTTTGTTTAACAAGATCCATATAAGCATCTAAGCGGTCTTTCCATAATCCCATACGGATAAGGTCTACACGACGGACTCCCTCCATATTAAGCTCAAACAAGCGTTCATCACACAATTTACTACGCAAATCTTCTTTGGAAGCAAAGTTTGCCAAGGTATAATTGTGGTTGCTATTTTCAAAAGCTCTCTCACGAATTTTATTAATCAAATCCACTGATTCTTGAGTAGGTCCATTGAGCTCATTAAGAATTTCAGCTTTGCAAAGCAATACATCAGCATAACGCAATAAGATGAGGTTATTAGGTGTATTATAATTATAGGTTCCTGGTTTGGTATATTTGTACTTTTTAGTATATATCGCATCATTCTCTACTATTTGCGGATTACTTTTTTCATTCCTAAGCGTTCCTACTTCATTAAGTTTAGGAGATATGTATTTTATAGGTTTTCCGTACACGTTGTCGAAGGAAGTTACAATAAGCTCTTTGAGGCGTTGGTCATCACTATTAAACTTCCAGTACAATTCCAGAGGCATATTGATATTGTTCCAGCCCATATCATATTCCCAAGGAGTGAAATACAAAGCTAAATCTGAAGAACCTGAGGGCACTTTATCACTTGCTCGTATAGCAAAGATAATCTCGTTATTATTTAAGGTTTCTGGCTTAGAAGGGTCGAACACATCAAACACTTTAGCTTGTAAGGCGTATTTACCTGAGGTTATCACTTGGTCGGCATACATTAAAGCAGCTTGCCAAGCAGCGGTAGCATCTTTACCTTCTTCACGCAAACGCCCTGCTTTACGCATATTAAGACGCATCAAATAGCCATAAGCCGCGCCTTTGGTAGGACGACCTGAAGCTCCCTCTGTTGTAGTACCCCATTCATCGGGAAGGTTATTAGTAGCAATGAGCAAATCTTGTTCTATTTGGTCATCTAATTCCTCAACAGTAGCCAAAGTAGGATTAGCATCAGCTTCGTAGTAACCGTTTGTTATCAAAGGTACTCGATAAAAAGCATTAGTAAGCTGATAGAAAGCAAAAGCGCGCAAAAAGTGGGCTTCGGCTAAGAGCTCTGGTTTTCTATCGGCGGTTTTGAAACGAGATTCGGGAATCATTGAGATATTGTCAATAGCAGTATTGGCACAACCAATCATTTGCCAGTTACCATTGTAGCATCTCGCAAGTTCTACGTTGCCAGAGAGACCATTTTCATTGTATATCTCAAAAGCAATACCATCTTTAAAACAGTCATCAGTAGACATATCGTTGATATAGAAGTTGCTTGTGTGTGTAGCCCCAAGAAGATAACGGTAAATTCCGTTTACACCTTCTTGTGCATTTTCTTCGGTAGTATAGGCGTTATTGGCATTGTAAACAGAAGTTAAATCTTCTTTGAGTTCACAAGCGGTAAACGAGAGTCCTAAAAGACCTACCAATGTATATAGTTTATAATTCGTTTTCATTATTCTTCTGCGTTAAAAAGTTAATTTCACTCCAAAGTTAATGGTTCTGTAAGCAGGATAAGAGTTCAAATCCAAACCTTGTGCAATAGCACTACTACCATTGGTACTGATATCGGGGTCGAAACCTTGGTATTTAGTGAAGGTAAGCAAGTTTTGGCCTCCTACAAACACACGCATTGTTTTAAGAGTTTTCATATTCCATTGACTGCCTGTGAAGGTATATCCTAACTCAACATTGCGCAATTTTACGAAATCGGCATCTTCTACAAAACGAGAGTTCACATAAGAACCATATTGCAATTTGGCTGTTTTTTGATAACCATTACGAGGCACACTGTTAGAAGCGTGCGCTTTTGTCCAACGGTCAGCTGAATCTGAAAGGCGGTTATTATCTTCCAAATAAATACGAGTTAAGTTAAGCATCTTGGCTCCTAATGAGGCTTCAAAGAAGAAAGAGAAGTCAAACCCTTTATAGGTAAAACTATTGTTAAGACCTATGATAGTTTTAGGGATACCAGTACCCAATACAGTACGGTCTTTTTCGTCTATTTTACCATCACCATTGAGGTCTTTAAACTTAGGGTCACCGGGTGCTGAGTTAGGCTGTGGTGCATAAGTTTCACCTTCTTGAAGGATACCATCGAACTCATAACCATAGATAGCACTGAGAGGTTCACCTTCTTTGAGCATCATATATTCTTTTTCGTCATAAGAACCGTGAGGACGTATATACTGAAAACGTGGTTTTCCATCGTTGAGTTTCAATACCTCACTGCGGTTATGAGAGAAGTTAAATGCTGTAGTCCACACAAAATCGTTTTTATTGATATTGGTAGATTTGATAGCCACTTCAAAGCCTCGGTTTTCAATCTCACCATCGTTTACCATCATTGCGGTATACTCAAAACGGCGACCGTCATTCACATAGTTAGGGAAACCTCCTGAAGGGTGAATAGGGTCAGGGTTTAACAAGTCGTGAGTGCGTTTGATATAATAATCGAAGCTGGCTTCTACTCTACCAACCACTAAATCGATACCGGCATTCCATTGTGCAGTGGTTTCCCAGCGGAGTTTTGGATTGTAGGGATTAGAAGGATACATACCTTTAGAGTTCACATCATTACCAATATACACATCGCGTACAGAGTATTGGTATTGTGACAAACCAAAGCGGATACCATCGTTACCACTAAGTCCATAGCTAGTGCGCAATTTGATACGAGAGAAAAGAGGTTTAGCAAATTTCATAAACTCTTCTTCACCTAAGTGCCAAGCGATAGACCCCGCAGGAAATATACCCCAACGATAGTCAGCTCCAAACACTGATGAACCATCGGCACGAACTGAAGCGTTGATAATATAACGGTTATTGAAGATGTATTCGGCACGACCAAAAACAGAAGCCTTTTTGATAGAGGATTCACCTGAACCTATCCAATCTAAATGTTGGGCAGCTCCAATATTTTTGAAAGAGAATACATCGGAAGCAAAACCATAGGCTTGCACTTCATCACCTTTACCTCTTTGATAAATATAGGAAGTACCTGCGGTTACTTTTACATCGTGTTTACCTTCCATTTTAGGGTGATAAGTAGCCACACCTTCTATTTGGTGTTTTACATTTTCTTCGTGACTGAGAAATGCTTGTCCTTTGTAAGACTGACCTATAGAAGTAGAACGGTCATAATACTTTTCAGTTTTTAAATGGTCATAAGCATAGGTATAACGACCATTGATAGTAAGTGAAGGCAACAAATCTATATCGGCATAGGCGGTTGCATACATTGTATTAAAATGGCGATAGAGTTGCGCTCCGCTCATTTCTTCGAACACAGCAGGACGACGGTCTTTAGTTCCAAACACATCGAAACCTTCTTTATTTTTCCAAGGTTCCAAATTAAAGATGCGGTACATAATATTTTTATCAGAAGAGACTGTACCCATATCTAAGAATTTCTTTTTAGATTTGGAAAAACTCATATTAGCCCCCGCTCTTACTTTCGGACTTATCTTGTACTGCAAATTGATACGTCCTCCATAACGATTATAATCGGTATTGAGCAGAATACCAGGTTCAGTAAGGTAGTTACCTGACATAAAAGCGGATAAGCGGTCAGTACCACCTGATACGGAAAGCTGGTGTAACACAGTGAAGGCATCGTGAGTGGTTTCTTTGAGCCAATCGGTACCTTTACCGCGATAGGTAGCTTGTTGAGCTGTCCATTTGCTATAAGCGGCGTCTTGGGTTTGTTCATATAAGCGACGGGTAAGTGCTATGGTTTCTCCAGCATCGAGCAAATCCCAAGGATTGTACATATTCTTATAAGAAGTTTGGTTAGAATACTCTACATTAAAGCTACCTTCTTTACCTTTTTTAGTAGTAATGAGGATAACCCCGTTAGCACCACGAGCTCCGTAAATAGCAGTAGTAGAGGCATCTTTTAAGATTTCGATTGATTCGATGTCGTCTATACTGATTTGCGACATATTATCTGTTTGGAATCCATCGATTACATAAAGAGGTTCGTTATCGGCACTTACTGAAGAAGCACCACGCACACGGATAGATACATTACCACCAGGCTCGAGTGAGTTTTGGCGCACTTGTACTCCTGAGGCACGACCTTTTAACATCTGTGACATATCGGCTACCACCCCTGCTTTTACATCATTGGTTTTGATGGAGGTAATAGCACCTGCTAAATCACGTACTTTGGTAACGCCATAACCTACGACCACTACTTCGTCTAACTTTCTTTGCTCTTCGGCAAGAGCAATATTCAAAGGTGAAGGTGTATTAGCGGTTACTTTTACATTTTGAGTTACATAACCCATAAATGAGACTTCTAAGGTTTGCCCTACCGATACCTCTATGGTATATTTACCGTTCATATCGGTACTGACACCCTTACTAGTTCCTTTAATTACTACCGAAGCACTCATTAGGGGCTCTTTGGTAGTAGCATCGCTGACAGTTCCACGGATAGTGCGTTGTTGCGCATAGCTCCAACTCACTAATAAGAACAACAGAACTGATAAAAATAGATTTCTTTTCATACAATGGTTGTTTGTTCGTTTGTTTTCGTATGGTTTTGATGGTTCAAAAGTACAAAATAGATGAAGAAATAGAGGTTTAAAATCGTCTATAAAAGGTTTAAAATCGTCTAATGAGTTTTAAGACATTCATAATCAAAGGCTAAAAAGAAGCTCTAAGAAAGTAATAAAAAGAAAAATAGCCTATAACAAATAGAAAAAAGATAAAAACAAAAGAATAAAAGATAAAAAAAGCCCCCAAAAAGGGGGCTGCGCAATTTAAAAATATATTACAATGCCGAGAAAAATCTCGTTATTTTTATCCACACTTACAATCAGTTCCTCCTCCACAACTTTTCTTTTTCTTTTTAAAAAAAAGTGTTTTTACGAGATAGCCTACTGCTATAACAACTAATATATAAGCGATGATTTCTTGTGTATTCATAGAAATATCTATTTATTGAGTAATTCAAAAGCTACATTTATTTGTGCTTCTACCGCTATTTTGCCTATTGCTAAGGTGTCGTCGTTAGCTTCTGCTCCGCTACTACCTAAGCTCACTTTACTGGATCTGAAAGTAGGTTGTACATCGTTAAAGTTTGATGAAAGTTCTTTAACAGCAATGGCTTTGCCTATATTTTGGTCTAAACTTACCGCATAGAGTAGTGCTTTTTTACGAGCATCTTCAATGGCAGCTACACGAGCGTCTTGTAAATGCTTTTCTTTATTCTTCACATCGAAACTTACACTGTTGATACGGTTTACGCCTGCATCGAAAATAGCGTTCATTAAACTATCGTATTTGCTAATATCTTCTAATTTGATAGTAATATTTTGTAAAACGCGGTATTTATTAATCTTGTTATAATCGTCTTTATAAAGTGAAACATAGCTGGTTTGGAAGTTTTCCTTTGGCAGTTCTTTACTCAAAGTCTCCAAGACTTTGGCTACTTCTTCACTGTTTTTTTGTCGCAAATTTTTAAGGTCAAGTCCTTCTCTTTCTATACTGATGGAGATGTTTACGACATCGGGGGTAACATATACAATGCCTTCACCCACCACTTGCACTGAAGGCGTTTGGGTTTGTGCTATTGCCATTGTCGAGAGCAATGAGAATAATAAAATGTACTGTTTCATATGTTTGTTTTTAGTTTATTATATGCAATTTATATGCCAAAGGTGCAAGGTCGCATAGGCATTAGCTAATGATTAATGGTTAATGATTAATGGTTAATGGTTAATGGTTAATGATTAATGGTGAATTTGGGAGAGGATTATACAAAGCTTATAGGATAGATGGACGAAGAGTGGTTCTACAGTGGCTCTACAGTGGCTCTACAGTGGCTCTACAGTGGCTCTACAGTGGCTCTACAGTGGCTCTACAGTGGCTCTACAGTGGCTCTACAGTGGCTCTACAGTGGCTCTACAGTGGCTCTACAGTGGGTCTACAGTGGCTCTACAGTGGCTCTACAGTGGCTCTACAATGAAGACTAACCAAAGATTAACTGAATACTAACTGAATACTGATTGAGTTTAGAATGTTACTAATAGCAATCAAGGGTTGAATTAACCTATTGATTATAAATATTCCCCTTACAATACCTTTCTCTCGCTGGTTATCTTCAAAAAAAGACCGTACAAAGCACACGAGGAGGTATAAAATTAGCAAATGAAACAGAAAATTAATTGAAGAAGCTCGGAGGCACGAGCTACAAGAAACGCATTAGCGGAGGGATTCATTTAATTCACGGATTTTAGTAACAAGTTGCTTAGGTTTTACAAAGACATTCTTCAAAAGGATACTGTAAATCAGAATTATATATAGAAATGATATTAACTTTTAATTTTGTATGTTTGCTATAGTAAGAATTTTTCCTATTAGCCTATTTGTTAATTATTTTGTACCTTTGCCCCCTCGATAGATAAAACAATGAACACACAACAAAAAATCATCATTTATAAGACCGACGACGGTAAGGTGAAAATCTCGCTTTTTGCCAAAGACGGCTCGGTATGGTTGAACCAAAATCAGCTTGCTGACCTTTTTGACACCTCTGTTCCTAATATCAGTATGCACATATCTAATATACTAAAGGATAATGAATTATCTCCAAATTCAGTTATTAAGAATTACTTAACAACTGCCTGTGATGGGAAGAATTATGAAGTTACCTTTTACAGTTTGGATATGATTCTGGCTATTGGATTCAGGGTACGCAGTAAGCGAGGAGTTCAGTTTAGGCAATGGGCTAACCAGTACTTGAAAGAATTTATGGTAAAGGGATTTGTGATGGACGATGAACGGCTGAAAAACCCCGATGGGCGACCTGATTATTTCGACGAATTACTCGCCCGTATTCGCGACATTAGAGCTTCGGAAAAACGCTTCTACCAAAAAATAAGAGACTTATTTATGCTCAGTAGCGATTATGATAAAACCGATAAGGCGACCCAGATGTTTTATGCACAAACTCAAAATAAAATTCTATACGCTATCACAGGTCAAACGGCTGCTGAACTGATTGTCAGTCGTGCTGATGCTTCGCAAAACAATATGGCACTTACCTCGTGGGAGGGAAACATTGTGAGGAAAGGGGATATTTACATAGCTAAGAATTACCTTACTGATAATGAGATTGATAGCTTAAATCGGTTTGTAATGGTATTCTTAGAATCGGCGGAATTAAGAGCTAAAAACCGACAAGACATTACTATGGATTTCTGGCGTGAGAATATCGATAGGATTATTGAATTCAACGATAAAAAAGTACTAAAAGGCAATGGCTCAGTGAGCAACGAACAAATGAAAACAATAGTGAGAAAAGTGTATGACGAGTTTGAAGTGAAACGGAAACAATATGATGCTCAGCAAGCTGACTTAGAAGATTTAAAAGAAATAGAAGAATTAGAAGCGCATATAAAACTGCTAAAATAAACAAATGAAAACCAAAGAGATACTTATAAAGGGTGCTAAATTACACAACCTTAAAAATATAACTGTAGGGATTCCTCGTAATAAGTTAGTGGTGATTACAGGACTTTCGGGCTCGGGTAAATCATCATTGGCGTTTGACACGCTTTACGCCGAAGGACAGCGCCGTTATGTGGAGAGCCTATCGTCGTACGCGCGTCAGTTTTTGGGTAAGTTAGACAAGCCCAAAGTAGATAATATCATAGGAATTGCGCCTGCCATTGCTATTCAGCAGAAAGTAAACACTTCGAACCCACGTTCTACTGTGGGCACTTCTACCGAGGTGTACGACTACTTGAAACTGCTCTTCGCTCGTATCGGAAAAACATATTCTCCTATTTCAGGTCAAGAGGTAAAAAAACATACGGTTACCGATGTGGTTGATGCGGTGATGCGCTATCCAGAAGGCACAAAACTGTTGCTTTTAGCCCCTGTGAGTATCCCCAAAGACCGTACCGTAGAGCAAGTGCTCAAACTCCTATTACAACAGGGCTATGCACGCATTCTATACAAAGAAGAAATCATTCGTCTTGAGGAAGACAATTTGCCTAAGAATCTCGACAATTTCCAATTGGTAGTAGATAGGGTGATTGTGCGTCACGACGAAGACTTTCAGCACCGTCTTGCCGATGCCGTAGACACGGCTTTCTTTGAAGGAAAGGGTGAATGCTACATTCAAGAAATGGACGGAGTGGTACAAACGCATTTCAGCAATCGGTTTGAGTTGGACGGTATCACTTTTTTAGAGCCTAACGTACACTTATTCAGCTTTAACAACCCTTATGGGGCTTGCCCAAAATGCGATGGTTATGGTGATACTATCGGACTTGATGAAGACCTTATCGTACCTAACACAGGTCTTTCGGTCTACGAGAATGCTATCTATCCTTGGCGTGGCGAGACGATGAGTTGGTTTCGTGACCAATTGGTGAATAACGCCTATAAGTTTGATTTCCCGATACACAAGCCTTGGTTTGAGCTCACCGATGAGCAGAAACAATTGGTTTGGGACGGCAACAAGTATTTCACAGGACTCACCGATTTTTTCAAAGAGTTAGAAGAAAAAAGTTACAAAATTCAAAACCGAGTACTCTTGGCGCGCTATCGCGGAAAAACGCGTTGTCACGAATGTCACGGCAAGCGTTTGCGCAAAGAAGCTAACTACGTGAAAATAGCAGGCAAAAGCATTTCGGACTTGGTAGAATTGCCTATTGAAGAACTACAAGTCTTTTTCAAAGAACTCAAACTCACCGACTATGAGCAAGAGGTAGCTAAACGATTGCTTTTAGAAATTAACAACCGCTTGCAATTCCTTGCCGATGTGGGCTTAGGTTACTTAACCCTCAACCGAAAATCAAACACGCTCTCAGGGGGGGAAAGCCAGCGCATTAACTTAGCAACCTCGTTGGGCAGTAGTTTGGTAGGCTCTATGTACATACTCGATGAGCCTAGTATTGGTTTGCACCCGCGCGATACCGAACGACTGATAAGCGTACTAAAATCCTTGCGCGACTTAGGCAATACGGTGATTGTGGTGGAGCACGACGAGGATATTATGAAAGCTGCCGACTACATCATCGATATAGGTCCTGAAGCGGGCACGCACGGTGGCGAAGTAGTAGCGACAGGCACTTACAACGAACTTCTAAAAGCCAACACCCTTACGGGGAAATACCTCAGTGGGCGCTTAACAATTGAAATACCCAAAAAGCGACGCACTTCGCCTCACTACATCACTTTGGTAGGTTGCCGTGAGAACAATCTCAAGAACATCGATGTTACTTTTCCTTTGGATATGCTCACGGTAGTTACAGGGGTATCGGGTAGTGGAAAATCTACTTTGGTGAAAAAGCTACTCTATCCTGCTATTCAGAAAGAATTAGACTTAGGGGGAGAGAAAATCGGTCAGTTTACCAAAATAGAGGGCAAATACAAGCACTTGCAAAGTGTGGAGTTTGTAGACCAAAACCCTATTGGAAAATCCACCCGTTCAAATCCTATTACCTATATTAAGGCTTACGACGATATTCGCGCTCTCTTTGCAAATCAGAAATTGGCAAAGATGCGGAATTTCCAATCCAAACACTTCTCATTCAACGTTGATGGTGGTCGTTGTGAAGTGTGTAAAGGCGAAGGTGAAGTAACCATAGAAATGCAATTTATGGCTGATGTGCACCTCACTTGTGAGGCTTGTGGAGGCAAACGCTTCAAAAAAGAAGTGCTTGAAGTGATGTACGAAGGCAAAAACATAGATGACCTGCTGAACACTACTATTGACGATGCCGTAGCCTTCTTTCAAAAGCACAAACAAACCAAAATAGCTGAAAAACTCAAACCTTTACAAGATGTAGGTTTGGGGTATGTAACACTGGGGCAGTCCTCCTCTACCCTATCGGGTGGGGAAGCCCAACGGATAAAATTAGCGTCGTTTCTATCGAAATCGGACAGTAAAGAAAAGGTGCTTTTCATCTTCGATGAGCCTACCACCGGTTTGCACTTTCACGACATTCGAAAGCTCTTAGACTCGCTGCAAGCTCTTATAGAAAAAGGGCATTCAGTAATTATTATAGAGCACAATGTAGAGATGATAAAATCGGCTGACTACGTGATAGATTTAGGCTTAGAAGGCGGTGCTAAGGGAGGCAAGCTCGTAGCGACAGGCACGCCCGAAGAAATCGCTAAAAACAAAAAGAGCTACACAGGAAAATACTTAAAACTGAAATAAAAAAGAGTTCGGCATTCTTACCGAACTCTTTTTTATTGATAATCCTAATAATAAACTACGCTTGACGAAGTTGCTTTTCCAAAGCAATAGCTTTAGGGAAAAGAATATTGTTTTCGAGGTGAATATGACGATTTAAATCGGTTTCAAACTCTTGCAACATTTGATACGTTACCTTGTAAGTATTACAAGCGTCGGCAGGAGGCGTATAGTTATTGGTAAGCTTTACTATTTCCTCGAAACGCTCACCTTCTGCACTGTGTTCGTGCATCATCATTGCGATAGGGTTCTCTACCGTACCGAAAGGTATATCGCCAAGAGGTTGCCCTGATTGTTGTGCTTTTACAAGGCTTTCGATAAAAGGGAAAAGCACTCCTTCTTCTTTTTTAAAATGCGACTCGAGGTCACGAGCACTCTCATTAAAAATACGATTGATTTCAAAAAGCTCAGGGTGACGCTCGCCGTGCACACGACATAGCTTATCGAGGAACTGCAAAAGCATAGGGGTTTTGTCGTGCACGTATTGATGATGAATGCGCACAATATAGTTAGCAAGCAAGTCGAGAGGCCAATCGCGTACATCGACCTCGTTGCTATTGCCTTTGGGGAGCGCTTCTAACTCGCTAATAAGCGCGTTTTTCTCTACTTCTTTTTTCTCACAGGCTTCGTCGATAGTACGACCGCCTTTGCAGCAAAAATCAATACCGTGTTTTTTAAATATAGCGGCAGTGCGAAAATCGTCGGCTACGATTTCGCCAATGGTTTTGTTTGTTGTTATACTCATAATGATTTAATTTGAGAGGGCAAAGGTACGAAAAGTATCCGGATAATAAAAGTGTATTATATCTTTTTTATTTATTATACAAATACTATACCTTAGAAATAAGGTAGTTTCCGCTTTTAACATTCCTTTTACATTAACAAATATTTAAGACCTTTATTTTAACATTAAGAAAATGTTTGAATCCTTTTATCGTTCTAAAATGAATAAAGGAAAGGGTAGCACAATAGCTTTTTTATAAGGATTTTGGACATTTTAAAGAAGATAATATTGTCTTAAAATGGCAAAAGTAAAATTTTAACATTCATTGCGTTATTCTCGGGATTTTAACATTTTCTTTGCGTTTTATCTGTTAAAAACGATTTTTTAACAGATAAAACGCAGTGTTTTTAAAGATTTAGTGTGTAATTATTAACAGTAAAATAAGAATTTCAGCGACAATAGTTATATTTTTTTGCATATTTTTTTGAATATTTTTTGGTAGTTACATTTTTTAACGTATCTTTGTGCCATCAAAAAAGATAAGAGACTTTTTCATAACCAACAACAAAGAAATAAACAAACTACAAGTTGTGTATAAAAACAAGAATGTAATTGTAAACAAAAAGTTTTTTTCATAATTTTTATTTTTAAGTTTTCTTTTTTATTATTAAATTCAAGAGGCTTCTAAGGGGTTAGAAGCCTCTTTTTATTTAAGCCGGCCGTAGCACGGCAGGCACTTTAAACTAAAAAGAGTGAAACTATGCCTCAGAAAGTAGTAGCACGGCGGGCAATTGATTTCAGAATTGGAGTGCTTGAAAGATTATACATAAAAAACCGTTATAAGCTATACTTATAACGGTTTTTTTATAACTATTATTTTAAATATTTAATTCTTATGGGATAGGAAATGGTGTATAACCATTATTTTGCAAACCTCTGAAATTAGAGGTTAATTCACCACTCCAAACTGTTTTATAGGCTTGTATACTTGAAGCTGGAACATATAGTACTAAGTTTTGAGCAGTTCTTATACCTCCAAAACTACTATCAACAGCAGGAGGAGTTGTAGCTCTACAAGTTACTTTTACAAGGCTTGTACCTGAAAAAGCAGCTCTTCCTATTTTCTGTAAAGTAGCAGGAAGGTCTACTTCTTTTAATTGTGTATTTACATCGAAAGCTCGTTGTCCTATAATTTTAACTTTAGGCATTTCTACTTTGGCTAATTTAATAGCACCTTGGAAAGCGTTCAACTCTATTTCTTCTACATTATTTAAGTTGATACTTTCCATCACGCTTTGATCTTTAAAGGCTTCTGTAGCTATTTTCTTCACATTTGCAGGGATTATAACTGCTCCTGTGAGTGTTACTCCGGCTTTCACGCCTTTAAGTACATCTCCTTCGATAATAAAGTTAGAGGTATCTACTTTGCTTACTGTAATAGTTAGGCTAAGTTCACGACCTTTACCGTTATCACCATCGCTATTAGTGAGTTTAAATGTAAAAGTACCCTCTTTTTTACCTGTTACTTTTATACCTGTAAAATTACCATTAGAAAGTTCTTTTCCTACACCGTCTAATTCTTTTGCATACTCAACAGTGGCAATATCATTATTTACACCTTCGAAAGTAAAGGCATTGTTATAGATATTGGTTAAATCAATACGTTTGGTTTGCCCAACTCCTACTTCACCGCTTTGTACTGCAAGGAAAGGAGCTCGTACGTGTACAATAAAACTTCCTTTAGGGAATCCCTTCTTTTTGTCGTTCTCACCTGCGGTATCTTCAAAGTATACTTCACCGGTTAGTCCCTCGCCTATTCCTGTTACAAAGAATCTGTTTCCATCTTTGCGAACTTGTGCTAAAGCAGTGGAAGTAGATTTGATATTTACTTTATCTATAGTACCATTATATTTCTTTAGCAAATTGGTAACTTCTACTTCTACGTCTCTATCAACAAATACGGTTTTACCCAAAACGGCTATACCTCTATCTGTTTTCATTTCGTCTTTTACAGTTACATTGATATAGGCAACTCCACCAGTTTTACTTTCTATTTTCACACGGGTTTCGCCTACTTTACCGCCTACTTTTTTGCTAGAAATAATAACATTAATATCTTTTCCCATATTAGCGATAGCCACGTCTACATCTTCAGATTCGGGCTTTAGGATACCGTCGGGGGCAGTTACTTTCACGGTTGTTTGCCCTCCTAAGTTAAGGGTCACAGCCGTTTTCTCTAATATGATATTAGAGTCTCCCTCTTTATCGTCTTTTTTGCAGCTAAACAGGGTTGCTGAAGCCAACACTAATAAAGCTAACATCATTAGTCTAGTTTTCATTGCTAAATACATTTAATTAAATTTCGCTACAAAAATAGGTATTTTTACAATACAAAACAAACTTTTAGAGATATTATTATCTACTATTTTGTGTTATTTGTAACATTATATATTTAAACATCTGACAATCAAGTGATATTATAAGAATTTTATTAGAGTAAAATTATTGTTTAATAAGAGAAGTATAGGTTAAACGCACGAGGGTTTCTTTAAAGAAAATCAAACAAATAGGTAAAAGTCTTTCAATTGACAATTGATAATTGATAATTGACAATTGATAAATGTGATGTGTACGGAGCTACAGTGGCTCTACAGTGGCTCTACAGTGGCTCTACAGTGGCTCTACAGTGGCTCTACAGTGGCTCTACAGTGGCTCTATAGTGGCTCTACAGTGGGTCTACAGTGGCTCTACAGTGGCTCTACAGTGGCTCTACAGTGGCTCTACAGTGGCTCTACAGTGGCTCTACAGTGGCTCTACAATAGCTCTACAATAACGATTAATTAAATTATAATCGAACATTAATTGAGTTTATAGTGTTTTAAGTTAATGCGAGATTGGTGTAAGAAAAAAATGTAGCTTACGCTACAGAAATCTTACAAATCTTAAAATAATCAAACAAATAGGTAGCAAGCCTGGAAGTCTCGCGCAAATTTCACGGATTACTCAGCTAAAGCTGAGGAATTTCACGGAACAGTAATGAATAAATTGTAACTGATGTTAATTATGATGCATAAGATAGGGGATAAAACTGATAACACCAAAATAAGCCAATAATACCAGAAGTGAGGAAATGAGAGAATGAAGAAATTAGCAAATGGGGAGTGTGTATAAGATAAAAATAAAAGGCAAAAGGTAATAAATAAAGTGAAGGAAAATACAATGACCATTATAGCTGGGATAGCAATAAAATTTTTAAGAAATGAAAAAGGGCTACCCTTAACGGATAGCCCTTTCGAAATAAATATTAATTAATGTATAACCTATGAAGCAAACAAATCTTAACGATATAGTGTGAAGTTACCGTTGAAGGTACGAGTATCGTGTTCGTCGCTAAGTTCTACGAGGTACCAATAGTCGCCTGTTGGCATATCTCTACCGTCGTACTTACCATCCCATTCTTCGCCTGCTCTAAGCGTTTTGAGACGACGACCGTAGCGGTCGTAAATAGTAGTACGAATGAACGGATACTTATCTACCCTGCGTGGTGCCCACGTATCGTAGTTGCCATCGCCGTCAGGAGTAAAGAAGTTCGGTATGAATACATCGAAGTATTCTTCATAGAACGTTTTGGAGAACGTACAGCCTGCTGCATCGTGTACTACTACATCTACAATTTTGAGTTTCTTACCGCTCACTGGATCGGTGTATTCACGGTCGTTCATTCTCAATTCGTAGACGTTATTGGTATCGTAATCCTCGCCATTGAATTCATAACGATAAGGTTTCACACCGTTTACACCTTCTACTTGTAGTGTATTGATAACGGTAGTAGGTGATTTCACGATATTGTTCAACTGGCGATACTCTACCACAGTTACTAATTTGGTAGCCATTTGAGTACATTGTTTAATAGCTCCGGTAACTGAATGGACATCGGTATAGATAATCTCTAAGGTTTGAGTTGCTATACTCATATTAAACCTGTTCTGGTCGATATAGCCGACATTCAAACCGTTGTTACGCGAGAAGGTTTGTGGTGTAGTAGCTCCGTTGAGTTTGTAGGTTATCTTATTGAAATCTACTTCGTCTTTGAAGCGTACTTCTATCCAAGTTGTGAAGTCGTTATTATCACAACTGAAGCCTTGCTCGGTAGTTGGGTCGAGGTCAGGAGCTGAGTAAACGCTGAACTTATAAGTAGGTGACATCACACAGCCGTTGGTTGTACTGCTTACGCTATCGGTCACCACAATCTCGTAATCGCCTTCGGTTAAGTTAGAAGCGCGGATTACGGTTGCTGATGAGGTAGCATAATCGGTATGTGCAGGAACGTTAGAGCCTTCTTTCATTATAGCGATGTCGTAGTTAGGACGACCGCCATCAACGGTGAACTCTATCCAAGCGTCGTTACCTTTGTGGCATACGAGCAAGTTAGAATCGGTTACTTTCACTACGATAGGCTTAGGTTCTTTTACTTCCAATTGTCGAACGATGAGGTTACAACCCCAAGTATCCCAAATTTCAACGGTGTACATACCAGGGAGCAAGTTGCTAAAGGTAGTACCCGATTGAGTATTGGCATTAAAGTTAGAATCTACAATGGTATAGTAGTAACTGCCTGAGCCACCTCTAACGCTTGCTGGGTCGATAGTAATCTCACCATCGTGGTCACCTTGACAGGTAACATCACGAGTTACAGAAACAGTAGCGGTAATTGGGTCGGGTGATTTCAAGCCTACTTGAGTAGTACCTGAAACTACTGAACAGCCCCACGCATCGGTAACGGTAACGGTATAGGTTACTACACCACCAGGAGTACCCGTAGATACTAAGCCTGTGAACAAGGCACTATCGCCATTGAGAGCTATAATTTTCCGACCTGTAATAGCACCGCCTTGGATATTGACAGTATAAGGAGCCCAACCACCTGATACGGTTACAAGTATCTCACCAAGATTATTATCGCAAGTTACGCTGTGTGTTTCCTTAGCAAAAGCAGTTATAGGAGCTTCGGCTTGTACTATCTCGAAGGTAGTTTCGGCTTTACAGCCTGAAATAGCCGAGATAGCTTCTACCTTGTACTTGCTTGCTGGCAAGCCTGCGTGTACTATGGTAGCACCTGTAGAGTTACCCGTAATAGGAGTACCTACTGGCAACGGATAGATTGTATAGCTAAATCCGTTAGCCACTTGGTCGCCGTCAGAAAGGCGGGTATCGGTAAGTTCTAAGGTAATAGAACCCGTACCGCCGTAGCAAGTTACCCTTTGTGGGTTCTTAGCTTCTAACAACAAGGTGTTAGGATCGAGCACGGTATAGTTGGTACTTACCTCGCAACCCGTAATCATATTCTTAGCTCTTATCACATAAGCGTAAGGTTCAGTAAGGGTGAATGTATAAGTGAGTGAGTTAAGCGTTACTGGAGGTATTACGGTAATAGTACCCCAACCTACTTTGCTCACTGAGTACTCGATAGGTTCGCCACTGTATACGGTGGTAGTGCTGAGGGTTACAGAGATGTTTTCATCTACATTACAAGTCTTCGCTTGTAACTGAGTAGCGGTAAGACTGCTCATCATAAGTGTAGGTGAAATAGTCACTGCGGTAGTAGTTGCACTACAACCATTGGTATCGTACACCTGTGCATAATAACTATTAGCAGTAGTTAAATAGCTTGGTAAGGTGTAACTATAAGAGGTTACTCCCGGAGTTACTTGCTGTTGATAGAGCAAGGTACCTGAGGCAAGCTCTCGGTATTCAATACGTGTATAAGACTCAGTACCACCTGTTACATTATTCAAATCGAAAAGCAATTGTGGATTAGTAACTTCACCGGTATCAGCATCGCAAGTGTACTCTTTTTTGCTAAGGGCATTGGTAGTTGAGATTACATCAGGAGAGGTAACCGTTACTTCAATGGTTGATGAACAAACTTGTGCACTTACAGCTGTAATACGGTAGGTAGCACCACCTAAGATAGCTGCTCCTGATGGTACGTTATTAAAGGTTACATAATTACCATTTAGAACCTGAGTAACACCTGGTACTGCCACACCTGCATTATCGGTGATTGTGAAGGCATATGGAATACCATCAACAGGGTTTGCTTTTATACGTACGGTAGCAGTTTCGGCATAGCAAGTAGGTGTAGTAACCGAAAGGACTTCGAGTCTAGGTATTTCAGGAGGTCTTACTACGAAGTCTAACGACTTAGCACATTCGGCAGGAGTACCCCAAGTAGCTGCATCATAGATATTGATGAGGTAGCTACCTATACCACCATTGGTTATTACACTATGTGCATTACCTGTAACATTAGCCCCTGTAACCACTGGCACAGCACGTTCGTTGGCAGTACCTTTGTTAATCACACGGTAAAGACTAAACTTATAAGTACCTGAACCACCTGTGATATTAGTTACATTGATAGTTACTGTATTAGTAGCACCACAAGGCAACAATGGCAAGTGACTTGCATCAAACTTAATCATCTCGTGTACTCTAAATGTAGTACTAGTTTCGCAACCATTAGCATCTTTAAATGAGATGCTGTACGGATTTGGATTTGGTGCTAAGCGTATTGGTAAAACAGTTTCAGTAGCTACTGTTATGTTTTGCCAATTCACAATACCGTCTATCTTGTATTGATGTTGACCAATACCTATGCTGTTAAATTTCACTCTAATAGGATAATCGGTATTATCGCTACAAGCGTCATCGACAGTAATTGAGGCAACAGAAGGTTGAGAATCGACGGTTACGGTAACTGTGTTTTCTCTCAAACAGCCAGAAGTATCTCTGACGAATACTTTCCAAACACCTGCTTCTACGTCTTTTGATTCGTTATCAGTAGAAGTAGTGAGGGCATTATCTAAGGCAGTACCAGTAGGTGCTGGCGATACAGTAGTATTGTGATAGTAATACTGATAAGGGGCTGTACCACCTGCGGCATCTACTACTATCTTACCGAGACCTTGTGGTTGCGGTGCTTGACAGTTTGCCTTACGGGTAACCGTAGCAGTCATTGTCAATAAAGACGCTGACTTACCTATGGTAAAGTTGGTAGTACCTTGTGTACAGTTAGTACCACCCTCAGTAAAGAGGACAAAATATCTACCTGCTGGAACATTTTCTATTACTACATCTTGACCTACTGCGGGAGCTGCTGTGAGTGCAAAGCTTCCGTTAGCTACAGCAGTTCCTAATGACGGATAAGTAGGTGTATAGCGGAATACCTGATAGGTAATATTATTATTTGTCCAGTTCTTCAAGTGAACAAACACTTTACCGTCATTGGCATCGGCACAAGTAGTAGAAGCAACACCTGTGATAGTAGCTTCTAAAGGCGATCGTGTAGGTACAGGTATATTAGCTTCTTTGATAAAGGTACACTTGCTATTTGCATCGTACACGATAAAGGTATAGGTTACGCCTGGTGTAACACCTGTAAAGGTGTAAGTAGAGGCGTTTTTAACACTACCATCGGACAAGAGAGTAGGTACCACAGCACCACCGTGGAACCAAGTATCGGTACCACCAAGAGGGTTATTAGTTATTTCTTGTACACTGGTAGTGGCTCCATAAGGAGGAGTAATACCTTCACGATATACGGCGATGTATTGGTTAGCACCAATAGTTCCACCTGACTTATCGTACACTGAGATAGCTATTTCACCGGAGTTGGCTATACAACCTATGGTGGCTGTACCTCGTGCGTCTAAGCCATTAGCATCGGATTTTACAACAAAGTCATAAGTATACTTACAAGACTTAGCATCTTCTACCACTATTTGGTAGTTACCAATGTCTAAGTTCATAAAGGTTTCTCTTGAACCAGTAGCTACATTAGTACGAGTAGCATTCACCACGCCGTTCTTATTTAAAGTAACAGTGAATGGTGCAGTACCTCCTTTATTCACCCAAGCGCTTGCCTGAGCTTTCTGAGTACCCGTAGTAGAGCACTCAAGGTCAGTATGGGTAACAGAGACTACCATTGCAGGTACTTCGGTAACAGTAAGACCTAATGGGTCGGATTTACAGTTTGAAGCATCTACAATTGTAAGAGTATAGATTCCTTTTGCCAATCCTGTAATATCACCTACTGGACGTGTAACGGTGGTAAGACCATTATTAAACTCTATAGTATAAGGAGCTACTCCTCCTGAAATATTGGCATTGTTGAAGAGTATCTTACCTGAATTAACGCCTGCGCAGTTAATACCTTCAACAGTAGGCGTAACTACAAAAGCAGGAGCATCTTTCTTGATTTCTTGTTTAGGTGAAATCACTTCGCAATAGTCACCATTAGTCATTTGGTAACGTATCTTAAAGTAGTAATCACCTGGTATCTTAGTTTTGAAAGTATAAGTATTACCAGACTGGCTAATAGCAATACCTGTAGGGGCTGCTACTGTAAAGTTGGCAGTAGGTGAATTGCTCCACAAGAACTGACGAGCACCCCCTGCTTTACCACCAGAGTAAGTAATATCATACTCAGCTTCGCTATTAGGTACACAAGTTAAAGCTGCTTTAGAGATCACTTGCATACGCAATGGGTTGTCTATAGTATAAGAAGTGCTTGTACGACAGTCGGCACCATCTTTTACTTCAAAGTTATAAACACCAGCCGATAGGTTTTCGTAAATGATAAAGTTCGTAGCACTGGACTCAAAAGTTGCGCCTCCGTCTTTACTAAACTGATAACTACCATTGCCATTTATTACCTTCACTTGCAAACGACCTGTAGCACCACCTTTAAAGCAAGGTTCTAAGTCTACTACTTCTATTTGCAATGGCTTAGGCGCTGGCACATCAAGAGTAGCCGTCATTGTACAACCATTGTTATCCTCTACTTCAATTACATAAGTACCTACCTGTAAGTTAAAGTCAGCTTCGTTATTTACAGCCGGTTTCGATTGTGATGGTGTAGCACCTGTTATAGGAGTAAAGCGGAATGTTTTATAAGGTCTTGCACCTCCTTCGGCAGTAAAGCGTACTGTAGCAAAGTTATTGAAGCAAGACAACGGAGCTGTAACCGTTGCTGTAACCGTTAAAGGTACTGGCTTGTTAATAGTATAGTTAAAGGCTGTTTGGCAACTGTGTTCATTAGCTTTGCGCACCAATAACGTACCATTATTTACTGCTGGAATTCCTGTGAGAGTAGCCACCCCTTGAGCAGGATTAAGCTGTGTAAGGGTAACACTCGTCCAAGTAGTAGTACCCGCTATTTGATATTCTACTACAAATGTAGAAGGTGGATTATCAACTGTTAAGAAGATAGAACCATCATTCTTACCACATTTTTCATCGTAGGTAGTACCACGTGCTTTAAAGCCTTTGTTATTGTCAATCTTCACTGAAAGACCTTCAGCACGCACTTGGCATATCTTAGTAGGTTGTGTAATCACAATATCGTCAACTGCTAAATCACTACCCACAGTAGAAGCGGCTGCTATATTTCTAATCTCAAATATATAAGCATTAGAAGTTATATCAGTAGTTGCAAAGGTTACTTTCTTATTGAGCCAAGCTCCTGTACGAGGAAGTTCACCTAATGACCTTTCAACGTATTGTGCTGGGTTACCAGGATTGTACAAGCGTACTACCAAGTTAGGGTTAGTACCACCTATATAGGTAACAGGTAATAAGTTGAACAAGTTCACTGATACACTCATTTCTTGACCGGCTACTACGTCTCTAATCGTGCGCTTGTAAACAATACCATTATCATTATCAGGGCTACTTCCGTTGATTGCTAAATAGCGACCATCGGTTACTCCCGAAGCGTCTGACGGTGGTGTAGATACCCAGTAAGTTCCTGTAGTAGGTACTTGGCGAGTAATCATATACTGGTTATCGCCCAAAGTAGTACCGTTGGCATTACAAGTAATAAATACCGACTCGGAGTCGCAAGTATTCTTACCTTTACCAAAGTCTTCTTTAAACAACACATTAGGAGTTGTGCCCGTAGCTGTCTTCGGTGTATACCGCACATAAACACTATAAATACCTGGGTCTAATGTAAAGACATTAGAAGTACGTGTTTCGCTGAGGGTACCATCGTCTTTAACAATGTCGTATTCGTAGTTACCTGCTGGGTTAGTAGTTACCGTAAAGGTACCTTTACCCTCACAGTCATAAGTAACAGTAGAAGCACTTACGGTAGCAGGTACTATTGGTTTTATGGTAATAGGTATTTCAAGAGTACATTTATTACTATCGCGTACATATACCACACTTGCTGTAGAGCCTACACGCAAAATAGGCACGGTAGTAAACGACACATTATTAGTACTAAACTCATAACCTGTACCAGTACCTCCTGACACATTGTTAATATGTACTATATACTCTTTGGTAGGTGTTGAAGTATCACAAGAGATATCCTCAGCCACTCCTGCATAAGCACGCAAAGTGCTTTCTATATCTTTAATTACAATATTGCGGTTCCTATAAGTACATATATTAGTAGTAGATAACTGTATTTTTATTTCCACTTCATACTTACCAGCTTCCAAGTTATTGAAGAAACCTGTAGAGTTGGTACCCATATTTTGTACTCGTGCTCCTGTGTCGTCTAACTTGTAAAGAGTAGACTTCACGTTTTGCTGTGTATTATAAGTAATAGACACCTGTCCGGAGTTATTAGCAAAGCCACACAGGATATCGCGAGTTTTGATTGTATAGCCTAAGAGTCCTTCTGGATAAATATCCACAGGGGCAGTAAGAGCATAAGCTGAGTTGGCATCTTTGGCAATGAACACATATCTACCAGGTTGGTCTATATGTATATCACGCTCTACAAAGCTACTACCGGCAGGTATGGTAGCTATGAAAGCTGAGGCAGGTACATCGGAGTAGTCAGTATAGCCGTTTTGTACTACGCCGTCAATACTCCAAATAGCAAACTGATAAGGATTCTTACCTCCATCGGCTTCAAAGCGAGTAGTAAGTGAGTTACAGTTCTTCCAAGCCTTAGGAGTTACTTTGGCAGTAAGTGTAGTTTGCTTTTCTATTCTTTGTATAAAAGTTGCCTTACAAGTGCTTGGCAAAGCTGGTGAAGTAACCTCAACAGTATAGGTATCAGGGGCTATGGTTATAGGCACTCGATATTCTGAATTAGTAGTAATCACAAAAGCTTGTCCGTTTTGGTTCACTACATTGCCTGCTGAGTTTTTCAACACATATTTATAAGCAAGACCTGCCGTAGCCATACGTATAGTAATGAAACCTTGCTGATAGCTGGTTACATTGGCAAAGTCTATTATTTCACCTGAAAGTGAATTGGTAAATACATCAAAATAGAAGTATTTCTCACAGTTGTTATCCTTGTCTGACACACGCAAGCGGAAATGACCTTGTGCGTTGGCAACAAAAGTATTGTTGCTATGTACATCTTCCCAAGCGCTATCATCTAAGTTCGGACAGTTCAAGCTTGATGGCGAAGAGCCTGCTTTTAGCTTTTGCCACATTATATTGCTGTCGCGGAAGTTCACCACTATATTACGTGAAGGTTGATTACACAAGATAAAGTGACTTACCCATAAGTTGTTACCCGCACACACATCTCCTCCGTTAGCTTGAGGTTTGATAGGGTCTGGTAGGTCTTTGCTCAATGTCAATTTTATCTCTTCAGTGGTTGTGTAAGTAACGTTGCCACACACTGCTATCTTTTCTACTTTATAAGTAGCAGGGTCGCTTACCTCTATATAGTTATGATTTAGCGGATTAGGTTGTTGCACACCGTTCTTATACCAGTTATAGCTTACAAATCCTTCTATAGCAGTAAGGCGTGTATTGGTGCCCGCACAAGCAATCTCAGTACGTGAACACTCTTGTGTAGATATCGCAATAGTTTTAGAGCCTGTGCTAGTTTGCTCAGGAATAGTACAAGCTGCCGTTCCTCCTGAGTAAGTTAAAGAGTAAGTAGCTTGTAACACATTCATACAAGGCTTACCGATTACTGAACACTCTCCTTTTAGAGTAAGAGGAATGAGTATGGTACGCACATTACCCCCTGCTGTAAGTGTTTGCTTAGGCAGTGTAAAAGTAATCACATTACCCGATTTAGTAAAGGTAGGCTTGTAGATAGTAAGGGTAGCCCCTGTAACATCAGGAGTACCTATGGTAATGTTAGGGTGATTAGGCAAAGTAACCTCCAAGGTCGACGATACTACCCCTGCAGTTCCTTTATTTCTATAAGTAATGCGATAGTTGAAGTTCTCAGTAAGTGATAAATCGCGGTTGATAGGCGTTCCTGTACCATCTACAAAATCATTGGTAACCTCCATATCTACGGCACGCGATTTTACTACCACGTTAAAAGTACAAGTAGCTGCATTACCTGAGGTATCCTTAAACACATAGGTTACCGAGGTCGTTCCTATCGGGAAACGCTCTCCACTTTGGTGAGTCTGACTCCAAGAGCCTATACGGCAGTTATCGGTTGCCGTTACCACTCCCCAGTGTGCTATTCCGTAACACTGGTTAGCTACTGCATTTACTTCAATATTTTGCGATGGACAACCTGTAATCACAGGAGGTATGGCGTCAGGAGCAAAGTTTACAGTGATAGTATGACTGCCCGAGTTAGTAGTACACAACCCGAGGTCTTTCAAACTGTAACGCACCACATACTGGGTATTGCGTGTTACCGTATCACTAATAGTTTGTTCACTACCCAAGAAAGTTTCAGTAGCATCAGTCTCTATACGGAACCACTCTATATTGAAGAGTTGAGCCGAACCGCCAAAGGTAAGGTCTACCACATCACCATTACAAGGGTTCGTGCTTCTTGCTACATAGGTAACTCCTGGTGAAGTATAGTTATTTGCCGTTACCAAAGCCGAATCAGGGTAATCACCACAAGCGTGAGAAGTGGTCACAGCATAAGTACCGTCTGGTACGTTCTTAAATACGTACCCCGTAGCAGTAGAAGTAGCTCCAAATACTGGCGATTTAGTTTCTACTCCTGTAACGGTATTCTTAATACTGAATTGTAATGGATAACGGATATACTCAGGATTGGTAACGTTCACCGCTATAAGTCCTGTTCCCGATGCCGCACTACACGAAGTACCTACCACATCGCGTTTGAGTTCTCCCGTAGGGCTCACGGTTAAGTACACACGACTGACGTGAAAAGCTCCTGTCCCATCATTCACTGGGTCAGAAGGTTTATGAGTGTCAGGAGAAGGGATTACACTATACAAATTCATACTATTAGCTGGATCAGTAAAGTACTGTTCCCTCTGTGAAGCTTTCCCTACACTCCATAGTTGTTTTATACGTGCGTAATAGAAATAAGTAGACTGTAACAGATACTCTCCTGCTGATAAGTTATTAAAGGAGTGTGAACGGTCGTTACTTCTACCTACTACTTGGTCATAGCCTGTAGTAGTCTTTTTTAATAAAGTATATTGTGCGTAACGAAGTGTTCCTACTGGAGTCGCCTCTATTTCATACGAAATTTTTGCTGCTCCCACACATCCTTGCTCTACTCTCACCTCATCTTTGTCATACTGCATTGGGGTGTTTAAGTCGAAGTCCTTGGTAGCTTCATTGCCACAGCGGTCTTTAATAGTAATACTATATCTACCTTGTGGAAGGTCTCCAAACTCAAAACGATACGTTTCATTAGCGGTATCAGGGTTTCTCACCTCTTTTACTATAGGAAAAGTATACGTTACTTTGTGTAGGGGTTCAAAAGGTAAAGCGGTTTGGAAGTCAAATGTACGAGTAGTACCACTGTGCCCATCGTCTAAATAATCAACAGTCACAGTGATAGGGTAATTAAATTGGTTTCCTGCTACCCATTTGCGTATAGATACAGTACCTTTAAATATCCCTCTATTAATTTCTATCCCGTCAAAACGCTCATCTATCTTATTAGGCAAAGGAGCCATATTTACAATACGCTCCGGCTCATAACACTGAGTAATCCCTACAGTTTTAAACTTCACCTTATAGTAGCCATCAGGTTGTGAAGCTAAATCGGCATACAAACTACCGTTGTTGTTTATCCAAGTATAGTCAGTCCCTGGCGTAAGAAGTAGCCATTTAGCAGGGTTGCCTATTTCTGACTGTGTATAAGTAGCATTCCAACTGGGGTCGCCTGTACCTGTATATTTGTATATTTCAAAGTAAAATCCTTTGGCTCCTGCTGCTGATGGATTTTTTACCCAGTCTGCTGGAGTAAAGTTCTGCCAGTTGTAGAACCCAAAGTACATCTTATCAGAAGCAACATCTGGGTTAGGCAATTCTATTTTTTTCCAATTAGCCTCTACGTACAGATACTTAGCTGAAGAACCACTGGGGCAAGGATTAGCAGGGTCAGCGTTTAGGTCTGAACGGTTCACTGCTAATATCGCTGTCGAACCTGCTCTGTCCATATATATAAATGGGTCGTGCGAGTTCGTAGGGTTCAATTTGTTCTTTACAACATCTACTAAGTCCTTATCAAGTTTGAACTTCTTAACTATAGGTGTTTTCCCTAACTTAATAGTCAGTTCAATAATATCTCCTTCTTGAAAATGTACTCCAGCTATATCATTGGTAATAAAAGAATAAGCACTGGATTTTTGTGGGCGAGCTCCTGTGCGATAAGAAGAGGTAATATCATAGGTATTTTTATAATTCCCGGCTGAGTCATAGTGTTTTATAACAGCGGTGCCAGGTTTCCCTTTAATTTCATTCTCTAAACTTTGTTGTATACCTACATTGTCTTTTCGTTTTATACGAAATGAAAAATTAAACTTACAATCAGCTCCTACGCGTATGCCTGAATTCTCATTGTCGAGTTCAAACTCCATACAGTCAATATTCAATGAAGAAGCCGCTACTGAAAAAGTAGTTTTATTGGTTTCCCCACAATTCGGAGTTCCATTCATTGTATCTTCTACGGTAAGCTCATAACCACTTCCTGTAGTAATTGGTTTAGCATCAGTTCCTTGAATAGTGATTTCCAAGTCTTGCCCCGCAACAGCATTATGAGTGGCATTATACAGCTCAGTACCCCCTTTGGTAAGGCGCACTTTAAAAGGTCCTTTGGCTCCTTTCTGTATTCTGAAAACCACGCTACCGTCATTACCATTCCCTGTACAAGACGGCGGTACCGATTTAAAACTTTTAAAAGTTGGTGGTACGTACGAAGAAGTAACCGTTACCACTTTAGGTAAAGTAGATTTCTGGTTATTAGCTACATTCACCATTGTAACAGTATACGTACCCGCTTTAAGCGTAGTAAACTCGTGTTCATTTTTACCCGTCACTCCTATTTCCATAGGCCAGGTACGACCGCTCGGGTCACCAGGTACATCGAGTTTTACCTGCAACTTGGTACCTACAGGCCCCATAGTAGTAGGAAGTGTTACCTTAATCTTCCCATCTGAGGCACATTGCCCTGGTGTTGTGGAAACATTAAAGTTGTTTAAGTTCAGCGGTGTTTGAGCCGAAAGCCCGAAGACCGTCATTACTATAAAAACAATTGTTAGAAAAAACTTTCTCATAATGCTATATATGCTATTTTGAAACAATAGTATCACTATACTTTAATGCACAAAAGTATATATTTTTCTCGAAACAGCAAAACCCTTTTATTGCGAATGTTAAAACAAATGTTGCTCTTCTACCCCTTCCCTACCCCGCTCTTTCAACGGAAAAACCTTACACAACTATAACATTATTAATTACATACAACTGTGAAAAAGAAAAACAATCTACCCTTTTAGTCCGCTATTTTTTAGCTATATTTTAACTTTTTGTATACAAAAATTTAACATTTCCGAGACGCTATTTTGGTAAAAAACACCCTCTTTTTTCACCTCCTTTACACAGATAATTGGAAGTTTTTACACAAAAACTTTTATCACCTTATTTATATTATGTATTCTATCTCAAATTCATCTTCGTTTAATGTTTATCCAATCTATATAGTTCAATGCTTATCCAATGAGCCCTACACCTTGCCAAAGTTTCTATTCACCCGTCGTGCTACGACCTTTAGCAAAGTTGAAAATCACTCACCCATACTCTCTTAGAGTTACCCGTAGTAGCCGAGTAAGTAAATAAAGAGAGAAGTTTTTGTGAGTCTCTCCAACTAATTTCCAAATTTTCTAATCCTCTTTTTCCAGCACATTCCCTCTAAACTCCTCCATAAAATTTACTAATCTCCAAATTTTCTAATTTGCTAATTCCCCTTTCCATCACACTCCTCCCCATTTTCTCATTTCCAAATTTGCTAATCCTCTAATTATCCCTTCTCCTTTCTGTCGCTACATTCCCCCTCTCCTTGGGAGAAGTCTCCGAATAGGAGAGTATGTGAACGGGGTGAGGATTCTTTTTCTTTCGCCTCGAAACCCCGTTTTTACCGTTTTTTGTATCGCTGTATTATATTATGAATCAACTTTTTATATACCCTTTCTATATCAATCGTCCAAGATTCGTATAAGCTTCCTATAAGCTCTCTATAAGCTAACCACACCCTCCTTACACCCTTTTTTCATCAAAAACTCTCCCTCCTATCTTCCGAACTTCTCCGTTTTCTTCCGAATCCTCCTAACAGTCCCCAACACATCGCTTTTTCATCTTAAACTTTGCCAAAGTTAATTATTAGCATTATTAGCATCTACCCCATTTTCTCATTTTCTCATTTTCTCATTTTCTCATTTTCTCATTTTCTCATTTTCTCATTTTCTCATTTTCTCATTTTCTCATTTTCTCATTTTCTCATTTTCTCATTTTCTCATTTTCTCATTTCCTCATTTTCTCATTTCCTCATTTCCTCATTTCCTCATTTCCTCATTTCCTCATTTCCTCATTTCCTCATTTCCTCATTTCCTCATTTCCTCATTTCCTCATTTCCTCATTTCCTCATTTCCTCATTTCTGTCATTATTTATTTTTTTTCGCTTTCTCCCTTGCTAATTCCTATTTGTTTTGTACCTTTGCCCAAAAATAATAAGCACCTCAACAAAACGAGGTTTTATCAATGAAACGTTTAGTAATATTAGGAGGTGGTGAAAGTGGTGTAGGAACTGCCATTCTCGGTAAACAAAAAGGCTGGGAAGTATTCCTTTCCGATAAAGGCTCCCTAAAACCTCACTACCGCGAAACTCTTAACAAAGAAGGCATTCAGTGGGAAGAAGGCACACACACCGAAGAGAAAATTCTCTCAGCCGATGTGATTATGAAAAGCCCAGGTATCCCGGATAAAGCTCCTATCATCAAAAAAGCCCACGAAAAAGGCATTGCTGTGATTTCTGAAATAGAATTTGCAAGCCAATATACCGATAGCCTCATTGTAGGTATTACAGGTAGTAATGGTAAAACCACTACCACCTTACTCACCCATCACATTTTCAAAGAAGCGGGATTGCAAGTGGGACTTGGCGGAAACATAGGTTATAGTTTCGCCGAATTAGTAGCTACCGAAAATCCACCGTACTATGTACTCGAAATCAGTAGTTTTCAGTTGGACGGCATAGAGCATTTCGCCCCCCATATCGCCGTGTTGCTTAACATAACTCCTGACCATCTCGATAGGTACGACTATAAGTTCGAAAACTATATCGACTCTAAATTCCGTATCGCGATGAACCAAACTGAAAATGATTACCTTATCTATGATGCCGACGACGAGGTAATTACACAGTGGCTCAGCACCCATACTATAAAATCTAAACTCATACCTTTTTCTATAGAGAAAGAACTCCCACAAGGAGCTTTCTTAAAAGATAATAAAATATACATTATGTTAGAGAATCAAACTACTGAAATCGACGTTGAAGAAATTAGCCTTCGTGGCAAGCACAACATTAAAAATACAATGGCAGCAAGTGTAGCTGCTCGCTTGGTAAATATCCGCAACAACTCATTGCGCGAAAGTCTCAAAGGCTTTAAAGGTGCTCCCCACCGCCTCGAAGAGGTGAAAGTAGTAGATGGCGTTACTTACGTAAACGACTCCAAAGCTACTAACGTAAATTCAGTATTCTACGCTCTCGACACCATTAAAACTCCTATCGTGTGGATAGTTGGCGGACAAGACAAAGGCAACGACTATAACTCTCTTTTGCCTTATGTACACGAAAAAGTAAGAGCTATTGTATGCCTCGGAGTCGATAATTCCCCTATTATTCAATCGTTTCACAACACAATAGGCACGCTTGTCGAAACCCGCTCAATGGACGAAGCTGTAAAATTAGCACAAGGTTTTGCTCAAGAAGGCGATACAGTACTATTATCCCCCGCTTGCGCCAGCTTCGACCTCTTTAAAAACTACGAAGAACGCGGAGACCTCTTTAAAGCAGCCGTTCAGAAACTGTAATAATGCGCGAATGGATAGCCTCACATATCAAAGGCGATAAAACCCTTTGGGCGCTTATACTCGTCTTTACCCTCTTCTCCTTCTTGGCGGTGTACAGCACCAGTACCAACTTAGTGTATGTAGTGGGTAAGGGGACTCCTTTTGGCTACCTCATCAAGCACTTGGTGTTTGTAGGGGTTGGCTATCTCACTCTTTATATCGTGCATCGTACACCTTATCGTTTTTTCCGTCCTGCTTCTAAACTGGGGCTCATCTTAGCGGTGCTCCTGCTCATCTTTGCAAACCTTTCAGGAAGCACCATCGAAGGGGCAAACGCCAGCCGATGGCTCAGCGTAGGAGGTTTCTCTTTTCAGCCCTCCACCTTTGCAATGGTAATGCTGATGGCTTATGTAGCTTCTTATTTAGCTAAAAACTACGGCAAAAAACTCTCTTTCAAAGAAACTATCTTACCCCTGTGGATGCCCGTAGGAGTGATTGCAGCCTTAGTGCTTCTTTCTAACCTATCCACCGCAATGCTAATCCTCAGCTCAGTGCTGATGCTCACTTTCTTGGGTCGTTTCCCAATGAAACATATCTTTTCAGCTATAGGCATTGCTATTGTTTTCCTTGCACTTTTCTTATTAGTAGTAAAAGCCTTCCCCGATGCTTTCCCCAATAGAGTAGATACTTGGATGAGTCGTATCGAATCGTTTATGGGAGGCGAGGACAACAAAGAAGGCTATCAGATAGAGCGCTCCAAAATGGCTATTGCCAAAGGAGGTATAATGGGACAAGGAGCAGGAAAAAGCACAATGAAAAACTTCCTCCCCCAAAGTTCCTCCGACTTTATTTATGCTATCATCACCGAAGAATATGGCTCATTAGGAGCTATCGTTATAATGGTGCTTTACATACTACTGCTCATTCGCATTGTAGTCATTTCACAAAAAGCACCTACCCTCTACGGACAGTTATTAGTATTAGGCTTAGGTTTCCCAATACTCTTGCAAGCAATCATTAATATGGGAGTAGCAGTAGAACTCTTTCCCGTAACGGGGCAGAACCTACCTCTTATCAGTAGTGGGGGTACATCACTATGGATGACGTGCTTAGCCTTAGGGTGTATTCTCTCCGTAAGTGCCCAAAAGCGCAAAGACGGTAAGATGGAGAAAGACAAACCCGAAGCCGACGTAGAGGAAGAACTCGCTGAAAGCGCTCTCAGACAAATGAAGAAAAACACCAACAATGAATGATATTAGGGATATAAAAAGGACTATTAATCAAGATATTGTTAAGAAGATTTTTAGCAATAAAGCTAATGCTGTTGCTTTTCTGGAATTATATGATGGCTATGAGAGGAGAGCACTCATCAAACAATCATCTAACGAGTTGTTTAGTGAGATTGTAAAGATATGGAATTACAATGATGCAAAAGACAAAATAAGACATATATTTAAGTCCTTACCTAAGTTTCAAAACGGATTAAACGGAGAAGAGAATATTGCTATTCTGTTAGAAGAATGGCGTACATTAGGATTGGGCAAACTCAATTGGCCTTTTTCTCAAGGTCAGTTCGATAGTTTTGTACAAACACTTAATACAGAAAACAATACACGTTCAGAGAAAGATGAAAAAGTAAAATTAGCTGCTGTAAAGTACAGACGTATAAAGGAACTTAATACCGAGCGCAACGACTTTTTAGAGACTTTAGTTTTTCTGAAAAACGACAATATCATACCCACTCTTTCGCATATTCGTGGGGTTGATTTCTTTATCGATGGCGTAAGCTACGACCAAAAAGTATCGCGTAGTCCTACCAATGAATTTAAAAGAGATTTCGGTGAGCATTGGAAAACAACAGCTATTGAGCACCCTGAAAAAGTAGCCGAATATCTGTACAAGTACCAAGATGAAGGTAGATTCGGGGCAAACCCTCGATTACTGATAGTCTATTTAGATGAAGATATTTCACCTATTAGAATACAACAAATCATAGAAAATACGAACTTAGTAACACCTTTCACTATCTCTTTTGATTTTAATCATAAAGTTATAGGATTGAAAACCTATAGAACAGAAGCTTTTGTAATACTCTTGCATAACTAAAAATGAACTATATAGGCTCAAAATACAAACTATTGCCCTTTATTAAGCAAACTATTTATAGTGTTGCAGGTAAAGACCTATCTAAAAAAGTATTTTGCGACCTTTTTGCTGGCACAGGAACCGTAGGAAGAGGGTTTAAGACCAATGTAAAGCAAGTTATCAGTAATGATATAGAGTATTATAGCTATGTGCTAAACAAAAACTATATAGAAAATCACATCACTTTCAACTATTGGGAACATCTCTCAGAACTCAATTTACTAAAAGGTACTGAGGGTTTTATATTCAATGAATATTCTGAAAATGGTGTTGCAGGCAGGAATTACTTCAAAGAAAACAACGGCAAACGCATTGATGCTATACGCCAAAAAATTGAACTTTGGAAAAAAGAAAATCATATCACTGAAAACGTGTACTTTTTTTTATTAGCTTCTTTGCTTGAAAATGCTGATAAGGTAGCCAACACTGCTTCGGTGTATGGGGCCTTCTTAAAGCATATCAAAAAAACAGCTCAGAAAGATTTGTACCTTGAGCCCGCTCTCTTTGTGGAAAACGAAAATGACCACTTGGTGTTTAATGAAGATAGCAACACCCTTATTACCAAAATCAATGGGGATATTCTCTATCTCGACCCTCCTTACAATCATCGAGAATATGGGGCTAATTATCATCTGCTCAACACTATTGCCAAATACGATACTTTTGCTCCACAAGGGAAAACAGGCTTGCGTCCTTATCACAAATCTAACTATTGTAAAAGAACTAAGGTAGTAGAAACTTTTGATGAATTAATTAAGAATGCTCAATTTGAATATATATTTCTCAGTTATAACAACGAAGGACTAATGTCTCTCGAACAAATAAGAAATACTATGCAAAAATATGGAAAATATGACCTACAAAGTACTCAATACAATCGTTTTAAAGCAGATAAGGAAGAAAATAGACAACATAAAACCAACAGCACTACCGAATATATTCACATTTTAGAAAAACGATGAATGATATCCTCTTTTTTCACTTTTAACTTTTCACTTAACTAAAAATGCCCAAAGGAGTATTACTTGTAAATTTAGGATCACCCGATTCCTTTGCAATAAAAGACATCAAACGATATCTAAAAGAATTTTTAATGGACGAACGCGTCATCGACCTGCCTTACCTATTGCGCTATGCTTTGGTACACGGGGTTATTCTCAATACGCGTCCACCTAAAACCAGTAAAGCCTATCAGAAAATATGGTGGAGCGAAGGTTCTCCTCTCATTGTCATTAGTCGTTGGCTTACTGAAAAAGTACAGCGCAAAGTCTCTGTCCCCGTAGTATTAGCAATGCGCTATGGCAACCCAAATATCGCCAATGCATTAAAAGAATTACACAGCAAAGGAGTTGATGAAGTACTCCTCATTCCTCTTTATCCTCAATACGCAATGGCTACTACCGAAACCATTGAAGTCCTCACCGAAAAACTCATCAAAACCTCTTATCCTAATATGCGCCTCACCAAGTTTCCTGCTTTCTTCCATCGCCCCGAGTATATCGAGGCTTTAGCGCAGGTAGTGCGCGCTCATTTAGGAACAGCTCCTTTCGACCATTTGCTCTTTTCTTATCACGGTGTACCCGAGCGCCATCTCTACAAAACCACACCTACCTCTGCACACAAACACATTGTAGAAGGTGTAACTTGTTGCGACCCTTACAGCGAAGAAGGAAGGCACTGCTACCGCAGTCATTGTTTTGAGACTACTCGCTTATTGGCAGAAAAGTTAGGATTAGAAAAAGGAAAATACTCACAAGCGTTTCAATCGCGTTTGGGGAAGGATAAGTGGATTACCCCTTTCACTTCCGATAAAATTATAGAACTTGCCCGAAATGGTGTAAAGAAATTAGCAGTCATCGCTCCTGCCTTTGTCGCCGATTGCGTAGAAACTCTCGAAGAAATAGAAATAGTAGGAGGTAAATCTTTCCGCAAAAATGGTGGCGAAAATTTTAAAATGATTCCCTGCCTCAACGACTCCGACCTATGGGTACAAGCTCTCTCCTCTTGGATTAATGAAGAGACAAGAGATGAAAGATAAGATTAAAACTTTTCGGACGACTTCTTTCTTTATTTTAGCTAATTAATTCCTATCTTTGTAATCTGAAACGCTTAAAATATTTCTAATGACCGATTACCTTATTGCTAAAAGCATACATATCATCTTTGTAGTGAGCTATTTCGCAGGGCTCTTTTATATGGTGCGACTATTTATCTATCACACCGAAGCGTTGGAAAAAGATGACTCCGAACGCTCAATTCTCCACAAACAATTCAGCTTTATGGAAGAGCGCTTGTGGAACATCATTACCGTGCCGGCGCTGGTGCTGATGACTCTTAGCGGACTCTATATGCTATACGACGGTGGCGAGTGGACGCTTATTAAACAAGGATGGTTTCACGTCAAACTGCTATTCGTCGTCTTTTTGTTTGTATATCATTACTATTCTTGGCGCATAATGAAACGACTCCAAGCGGGTCGCGCCTCTCTTACTTCGGTGCAACTGCGAATGCTCAACGAAGTAGCGACAATTATCCTCTTTGTGGTGGTTTTTGCCGTGATACTAAAAGGCTTATTCATTACCTATTGGTATTTTTCTTTAATAGCTTTTGTAGCAATGGGGGCTCTGATAATGTTAGTAGTGAAATTGGTCAATAAAGGAAAGAATTAGCATATTTGAAAATTAACATTTTAGTCAATGAGTGCGTCGCAAACTCAGCCAAAGTTTCAAATACAAGCTACACTTCTTTTTTAATTGTTTGATTTAAATAGATTTGTTTGATTTCTAAGGCACAAACCTTATCCTTTTTAACTTTTTTGTTGAATTTATATAGCGTAAGCTTAATATGCAACAACTAAAAAATACTCCTATAACCTCTCTTCCTGCTCTGGCACAACAAATCCGCAACCGCATTATAGAGGTTATTGCTACACGAGGTGGGCACTTAGGTGCAAGTCTCGGAGTGGTAGAGCTTACTATTGCATTGCACTATGTGTTCGATACTCCTCACGATATACTAGTATGGGACGTAGGGCACCAGAGTTATGCTCATAAAATCCTCACCGGTAGAAACGAGGATTTTACACATATACGCGAGCGTGGAGGTATCAGTGGTTTTCCTAAACGTGCAGAAAGTCAGTACGATGCTTTTGGTACGGGACACTCATCTACCTCTCTTTCTGCTGTCTTGGGTATGGCAATGGCATCGGCTTTGGCAGGCGATAAAGAGCGACAACATATAGCCGTGATAGGCGATGCTTCTATTGTGAGTGGTATGGCTTTCGAGGCACTGAACTATGCAGGCACCACCGATGCCAATATGCTCATTATACTGAACGACAATGCAATGGCTATCGACTCCACCGTAGGAGCGTTCTCTCATTACCTTGCCCAACTGAAAACCGAACACGCTACCCGCAGTGCTTTTTTTAGTGCTTTGGGGATTACCTACAAAGGCGTAGTAGACGGACACAACCTCCCCGCGCTTATCACGGCACTTAAAGCCGAAAAGCGAGCCCGTGGAGTGCGCCTCCTACACGTTGTCACCACCAAAGGTAAAGGATATCCCAAAGCCGAAGCCTCACAAGTATTCTTCCATTCCCCTTCACAATTCGATAAAATCACAGGCAACCCTCTGCCTGAAAACTCTGCTCTCCCTGCTAAATATCAAGACGTAGTAGGGCAAACCCTCACCGAGCTCGCCCAGCAGAACCCCAAGATAGTTGTCATCACCCCTGCGATGAGTAGTGGTAGCGGACTCACGGCTATGCAAAAGGCATTTCCCGATAGGGTAATGGACGTCGGTATTGCCGAACAACACGCGGTTACCTTTGCTGCCGGTTGGGCTACACAAGGTTTTATACCTTACTGTGTGGTGTATTCCACATTTTTACAGCGCGCTTACGACCAGCTTATCCACGATGTAGCCCTCCAAAACCTGCCCGTAGTATTCTGTATAGACCGTGCAGGACTCGTAGGCGAAGACGGTGCCACCCATCACGGAGTGTTTGATATGGCATTCTTGCGCCCTATTCCTAATCTCATTATCGCTTCACCGCGTAATGCTACCGAGTTGCGCAATTTGCTCTATACCGCTCAGCAATCGCTCGAGCACCCCTTTGCCATTCGTTATCCTCGTGGTCGTTGTGCACAAACCGATTGGCAACAACCTTTTCAACAGCTAATTATAGGCAAAGGCGAACAGCTAAAAGAAGGTAGCCAGATAGCCGTACTCACCATTGGCGCCATTGCCGAAAATGTACAACAACAGCTCAATCAAACTGCTGAACCCGAAAAATATGCCCATTACGATGCCCGTTTTCTCAAACCTTTGGACGAGGCAATGCTACATCATATCTTCCGTTCCTATAAGAAAGTAATCACAGTAGAAGAAGGATGCACAGGCGGTTTAGGTAGTATTGTAGCCGAATTTGCTACCCAGCACAGCTATACCACTCCGCTGAAAATCATCACCCTTCCTGATAGTTTTATTCCTCACGGCAAAGTAGAGATGCTCAAAGAAGAGTTTTTAAAAATTAGAGATTTAGCAGATTGACAAAATAAGCCAATATGTGAAAGAACAAAAACTGCTTTTTCTTCAACCATTTCACGTTTTTAACACTTTTTCCTCAACAGTTTTAAAAGCTCTTTCTTCCTATTGACATTCAACTAACTAACACCTTTCCTTCGTCTTAGGTTCGTCTTTCCTTCGTCTTAGGTTCGCTCTTCCTTCGGTTAAGCTTCGGTGAAGAGACAAGTATGATAAATCATTTATTTAACTGAATAATAAAATTTTAACTCTTTTTAGAGTGTAAGAGACTATGTTGTATTTTTCTTTTTAATAATTGAAGAAAATACATACATTTAACAAACATTAAGATTTTTTCAGCAATCTGTCAAGCTTCCAATTTGTCAATCTGATAATTACTTCTCATTCTATACCTCTCCCCTACTATTACATTTTCATTACGCTTTGTCTGTCAAGCACTCACCAGCTATATTCATTCCATTTTACATTTATTAGTTCATTTGCTAATTGCCAAATTAGCAAATTATCATTACCTTTGCACCCTGAAATATTTAGCACGATTCTCTGTATGAAAAAACTCATTGTTCTACTGTTTCTTACCTCCTTTACCGCTTTTGGGCAAGTGCGCAAAGCAAGAACGTACGAAGCCCCTGTAAAGTCCGATACGGTAAAGGTAATGAAAGATACCGAAGCGTTAAAGTTCACTTTCAACCGTTTTAAATTAGCACAACAAAAATGGTTCAAATTCAATCAAGTGAGCCTTAATATGAGCGAGGTAGCTTTTTCTAATTGGAGTGCAGGAGGAGAAAGTTCTATTTCGGGGATATTTAATGCCAAATTCCGTCGTCGTTATACCGAACGCACTTTCTTTTGGGACAACGAATTAGAAATCAACTACGGTATTAACGCTCAAAAAGGGCGCGAAGTGCGCAAAACCGATGATAAACTCTCTCTCATCTCATCGTTTGGCTATCGAGGCGACTCACAATCGTTTTGGTATTACACAGCACGCTATCAGTTTCTTTCACAAATCAGCAACGGGTACAACTATCCCGATGTAGAAAAGCCTATCTCCAAATTCTTTGCCCCTGCTTATATCACCTTTGGTTTGGGTACTGAATATGCTCCTTCAAAGATAAAATTTAGTATCTTCCTTTCGCCTATCACGCTTAAAACTACTGCTGTACTCGACCAACGTTTAGCCGATGAAGGTGCTTTCGGGGTAGAAAAAGCCCAGCGTGCTCCTGACGGTACTATTCTGAAGAAAGGTAAGCGTACCCATAACGAACTCGGTTTTTCAGTGTCCGGTCGCTGGGACGAGAAAGTGATGGAGAATATGATACTCAATACTTCCTTTAACTTCTATGGCGATTATCTTAAAAACTTCGGAAATATAGATGTAGATTGGGAAACTAATCTCAACTTGAAGGTAAATAGCTACGTGCAAGCGCGTATAGGGGTACATATCAAATACGACGATGATGTGAAGTTCTTTTCTTACAAAACACCTAATGGCGAAGTGCACAACTATGGAGCACGCACTCAATTCAAGCAAGTATTAGGGGTAGGAATATTATATACTTTTTAAGTGATGTTTTTAGAGAATACAGTAAACGACAACGAAAAGACAGGCTGGATAGAAGTAATATGCGGGTCGATGTTCTCAGGAAAAACCGAAGAACTGATTCGCCGATTACGTCGTGCCCAATTTGCAAAACAGAAGGTAGAGATATTTAAACCCAGTTTCGACACGCGTTATGATGATACCAATATCGTATCGCACAACGCCAATGAAATTCCTTCTACACCCGTAGAAGCTGCCGCCAGCATTATGCTTCTTGCCGATGGTTGCGATGTGGTGGGTATAGACGAAGCACAGTTTTTCGACGACGAGATAGTACACGTGTGCAATGAGCTCGCCAATCGCGGGGTACGTGTAATCGTAGCAGGACTCGATATGGACTATAAAGGAAAGCCTTTCGGACCTATGCCCTTCTTGATGGCTACTGCTGAGTATGTTACTAAGGTACACGCTGTTTGTACACGTACCGGTAACCTCGCCAATTATAGTTTTCGCAAAGTTTCTAACGACCAGCAACGCTTGTTAGGAGAAGCCGATAGCTATGAGCCTCTCAGTCGCGCTGCCTTCTATAAAGCAATGAATGCTAAGAAAACAAAAGAATAATAACCGCACTTAAAGTACTTAATTGATAAGTTATTTTAGTATATTTAGGGTATTTTCAAACTTGCTAATCTGCTAACTTGCCAATTTGTAATTATTTTGTACTTTTGTCTGATTTTTAAAATGAAGTAATATAAACAACCATTATGAAAAAGAAAAATCCTATTACTTGGGTGCCTACCACCTATTTCGCTATGGGGCTTCCCTTTGTGATGCTTTCATTAGTTTTTCCTATTATCTTCAAAGGATTAGGTATTCCTGACGACCAGAACGCTTTTTGGACTTCTTTACTCATCTTACCTTGGTCATTAAAACCTATTATCAGTGTAATAATGGAGCTCTATGGTACTAAAAAACAATATATTGTCATTACCGAATTAGTATCAGCAGCTTTATTCGGTTGTATTGTCTTTTCGTTACCTCTGCCCAACTTTTTCACTGTGTGTTTAGCCTTATTAGGAGTGATTGCCCTTAGCGGTTCTACTCACGATATTGCAGGTGACGGAATGTATATGGAACAATTGGACACAGCTACCCAAAGTGTATATTCTGGCTGGCAAGGTGCTTTCTACAACTTAGCAAAAGTGCTTGCCAATGGTGGTCTTATCTTCTTAGCAGGTTGGCTGGTAAAAGCAAAAGGTATGAGTGTAATTGCTTCTTGGCAACTGATTCTTAGTATTTGTGCTACTATTTTAGGTCTCGTAGGTCTATATCACCTTTATGCTTTGCCAAAAGATACTAAACCTCAGCAAGCCGGTGATTTTAATGTAAAAATGAAAGAACTATGGGGTATTTTTGTAGCTTTCTTCCGAAAGAAATATATTTTTTATTATTTGTTTTTTATCTTCTTATACCGTTTTGCAGAAGGATTAGCTATGAAGATAGCTCCTCTTTTCCTCATTGCTAAAACTGATAAAGGAGGCTTAGGTCTCACCGAACAAGAATATGGCTTAGTATACGGTACTGCGGGAGTTATTGCCTTTATTATAGGCTCTATTTCAGCTGGCTATTTCGTCTCTCGTGTAGGGTTGCGCAAAGCTCTTTTCACTTTGGCGTGTGCTTTTAATATTCCATTTGTGGTTTACTTGCTCTTTGCTTATTTCCAACCCTCTCACTTGCCTACTATCGCTTTGGGAATTGTAGGTGAGTACTTTGGTTATGGTTTCGGTTTTGTAGGTCTTACCCTCTTTATGATGCAACAAATAGCTCCTGGTAAATACCAAATGGCTCACTATGCTTTCGCCAATAGCCTGATGAACTTAGGAGTGATGGTTCCTGGTATGATTAGTGGTTTTCTAAGTAAATATTTAGGATATCAACACTTCTTCTTATTGGTAATGATTTGCACTATTCCTGCACTATTAATCACTTGGAAAGTGCCTTTTACTTATGACTCCAAGCAGAATAAAATAGATGAAAAAGCTCATTAAACCTACTTCTTAGAGCATTTTTAAAGTCTATAATATCAATACTTAAAAGCCTTTACCTAAATACTGATTAGGTAAAGGCTTTTAAGTTATCTTTCTTCCTCCTTAGTAAGTTTTATTTCTTTGTCTCCCAATCAAAAGGAAAGAGCTCTGAGCGTGTATGGCTTTGTTCCATAAATCGCTCTATTTTCTTCACTATCTTAGGATATTTCTCGGCGAGGTTGTGCTGTTCAGCAGGGTCAGTAGTAAGGTCGTACAACTCAATAGGAGCCTTTTTATCTTTATTCACGTTTAGGCGTACTCCTTTCCAGTTTTTATAACGCACTGCTTGTCTACCTCCCATTTCGTGAAACTCCCAATAAAGGTATTTATGCTGTTGCTGTTGTTTCTTCCCTAAAAGCGTAGGTAAAAACGACACCTGATGCCTATTAGGCACATACTTCTGATGCGTAATCTCAGCAAAGGTAGGCATCATATCCCAAAAAGCCCCTATGTGGTCGCTTACGCTACCTGCCTTTATCTTACCTTTCCAATACACAATGTAAGGGGTACGTATACCACCTTCGTACAAGTCGCGTTTAATACCTCTCAATCCTGCCGAGGAGTTGAAGAACTTAGGGTCAGCACCACCTTCGCGATGTGCCCCATTGTCGCTCGCAAAGATGATAAGGGTATCCTCATCAAGCCCTTTAACTTTAAGGAGCTTGCGTATTTCTCCCAAATACTTGTCTAACCGACTCACCATAGCCGCATAAGTGGCATAAGTATGCGGTTGCGACATATAACCTGCCCAGCCAAAAGGTTTAGGAGTAATCTTGTCGTAATCCACCCCTTTATAAGGTTTCTTGGGGAGATATTCGTACGAAGCGTAAATACTGTCGTGAGGCACTACTAATTCGGCGTGTGGGAGTGTATAAGTAAGCCACATAAAGAAAGGCTTTTCAGCTGTTTGTTTGCCTATATAATCCAATATTTTTTCTTGTATGAGGTCTTCGCCATAAACCTCTTGGCGCTCATAATTTCCGTTTTCGGGAATGAGCACCTTTTCATTGTCGCGCCACAAGAAAGCAGGATAACGGCGATGAGCGCGGAACTGCGAGTTATAACCAAAAAAAGTATCAAACCCTTGTTTTAGCGGATTCCCTTCGGAAGGAACGATACCCAAACCCCATTTACCAAAACAACCCGTATTATAGCCTGCTTTCTTAAAAAGTTGTGCTACCGATGGGTCGTTAGCAAGTAAAGGTGCTTGCCCATCTACTGGCTCACGCACTTCTTCATTACCGCGTATGTGCGTTTCACCCGTAGTTTGCCCTGTAATAAACGAAGCGCGAGAGGGCGCGCACACAGATGTACCTGTATAAAACTGAGTAAACTTCATTCCTTCATCAGCGAGTTTGCTGAGTTGGGGTGTTTTGATAATCTGCTGACCGTAAGGCTCTATATCGCCGTAACCTAAATCGTCAGCCAAAATAAAGATAACATTAGGAAGTTTTTCTTGTGCGTTGACTCCTATGGTGCATAAGGAAGCTAAAAAGCTGAATAGTAAATGTTTCATAATAGTTAATAATGAGTTATAAATGGTTAATCATTAATGGGACAAAGATACAAAACAATTTACAATTAGCAATAAAATAGATTATCAAACTCACATTAATCAACGTTAGTTCCATATGATCATCACCACAACTCCCCTTGCGTCTCTATTATCCCTCTCCTGCGAGTCTCTCTCAGACATCTGATAACTCCGCTTTGCTCGCTACACTTCCCCTTTTCCGTCACACTCCCTCCTAGTGCCTATGGCCTAAGTCCTAGTACCTATTCCTTTTTCTTTCGCCTCGAAACCCCGTTTTTACCATTTTTAGCCTTGTTATATTATATTCTGAATCAACTATTTATATACCCTTTCTATACCAATCGTCCAAGATTCGTATAAGCTTCCTATAAGCTCTCTATAAGCTAACCATACCCATTTTACCTCTTACTTTTTACTTTTTACCTGCACCACCTCTTCCGGTATCTTTCGGTATCTTATGATACTCCAAAAAATCCAATTACTAAAACCTAACCCCCATTTTGCTAATTAAAAAAATGTTTCGTACTTTTGCCCCATAAAACTGATATAGTGTTATGGAACAGGTGTACATCTTTATGCTGTTCGTGTTCTTGGTGCTCGCCGTTATCGATTTGGTGGTGGGTGTGAGTAACGATGCAGCTAACTTTCTTAACTCTGCCGTAGGCTCCAAAGTAGCCACCATTCGCACCATTATGATAGTCGCCAGCGTGGGGGTAGCTATTGGTGCCGTCTTTTCTAGCGGAATGATGGAAATCGCACGTAAAGGCATCTTTAACCCTCAGCTCTTCTATTTCGATGAGGTTATGGTTATCTTTATGTCGGTTATTCTTGCCGATATCCTCCTCTTCGACCTCTTCAACTCTATCGGTCTACCTACTTCCACAACCGTTTCTATCGTATTCGAACTCTTGGGCGCTGCGATGTGTGTCGCCACTATCAAAACGTTTATGAGTGACGAATCGCTTTTTAACGCTTTCAACTATATCAATACAAGCGAAGCAGGCAAAATTATCACCGGTATTTTCACCTCGGTAGCCATCGCCTTTACAGTCGGTACGATTGTACAATACTTAGCCCGATTAGTATTCTCATTTAAATATCAAGAAAATGTAAAATATGTAGGAGGCGTGTTCGGCGGGCTCTCGCTTACAGGGCTTTCCTACTTCATTATCTTTAAAGGACTCAAAGATGTCGCTTTCATTCCTAAAGAAGCCATTGCGTGGATAGACACGAATATAGTGCCACTACTCATAGGCTGTTTTATTTTCTATTCGGTGCTCTCACAAGTGCTTATCCGTATGAAAGTAAATATTTTTAGGGTAATTATCCTCAGCGGTACTTTTGCTTTGGCAATGGCTTTTGCGGGTAACGACTTAGTGAACTTCATAGGGGTACCCGTAGCGGCTTATCAGTCGTATGATATATGGCATAATTCAGGAGTAGCTCACGACGGCTTGCTAATGGGTGCTTTAGCCGATGGGCAAATCTCTACTCCTACCGCCTTGCTATTGTTCACTGGTTTTGTGATGATTCTCACCCTTTGGTTTTCCAAAAAAGCACGTCACGTAATTGATACAGGCGTCAATCTATCTCGTCAAAACGAAGGAGGTGAAGAGAAGTTTTCTTCTAACTTCTTATCGCGATTCTTGGTGCGTATTACAGTGATTTGTGCCAATGCCGTGAACTTCATAATGCCAAAGTCGATTAGCAACAAAATAGATCACCGTTTTGAAAAACCTGAACCTGACCCTAATGTAAAAGAAGAAGACCTTCCTGCTTTCGACCTTGTGCGTGCTGCTATCAACCTCGTGGTATCCAGTAGTTTAATTGCCATTGGTACTTCCTTTAAGCTCCCGCTTTCTACTACTTATGTAACCTTTATGGTGGCAATGGGTTCTTCCCTTGCCGATAGAGCTTGGGGGCGCGATAGTGCCGTATATCGCGTGGCAGGGGTACTGAACGTAATCGGCGGTTGGTTTTTAACGGCTATTGTTGCCTTTATCGGGGCATTTTTAGTAGCAGGCATATTGTATTACGGAAGCGTGATTGGGCTTATTGTGATGATAATGGTAGTAGGCTTTGTGCTCATTCGCAACGCAATTATCTACCGCAATAAACAGAAAGCCAAAGCACAAGGCAAACGCTTTGAGCGCGCCGACTTGGCTACCATTGGCGGTGTCATCAAAGAAAGCTCTAACTATGTATCCGAAACGATTTTCCGCATCGACCAGCTTTATAGCAAAGTGGTGAAGAATCTCGGCACTCAAGATTTAGGCAAACTCACCAAAAACAAAAAGAATGCTAAAAAGCTCGAAAAAGAACTCGATGAGCTGAAAGGTAATGTATACTACTTTATCAAATCGCTGAATGAAAGTTCGGTGGCGTCCAGCAAGTTCTATATCCTTATTTTGGACTGTTTGCAGGATATGGCACAATGTCTCACGGCTATCACACTCAATAGTTATGAACACGTAAACAACAATCACAAGAACCTCAAATTTAATCAGCTACGTGACTTAAAATACATTTCCGATAAGATGGAAGATGTGTTTAAGGCAGAAGCCGAAATATTCAAAGGTTCAGACTATAACAAGTTACACGTAATTTTTGAAGATTGTAAGGTGTTGAAAAATGAAGTGTCAAAGATGGTACAAAAACAAATCGACCGTATTCGCACTACCGAAACCAGTCATAAAACTACTAAATTATATTTTAGTATTTTATTAGAAACCAATGCGCTTATCCGTGCTAATAACAACCTGCTAATGCAGTTCGATGAATACCAAAAACAGCAAAATAAGAAGAAGAAAATGAACCTTATCACCCAAGTAACAGGGAAGAAATAATGAAGATATAAAAAAGAGGTAACTAAGTTAATTTTTAGTTACCTCTTTTTCTTTTTTTATATTTTAACTATTCGTTAATAGCTGCAATACCAGGGAGTACCAATCCTTCAAGGCTTTCAAGCATCGCTCCACCACCGGTAGAAACATAACTTACTTTATGCTCAAAACCAAATTGTTTTACAGCAGCTACCGAGTCACCTCCTCCTACAAGTGAGAAAGCACCTTTTTTAGTAGCTTCAGCCACGTAATCACCTACGGCAATGGTACCTTTTGCGAAGTTAGGCATTTCAAATACTCCGATAGGACCATTCCACAAAATAGTTTTCGATTTAAGCAATACCGACTTGATGTTTTCAAGAGTCTTAGGTCCTGCGTCCAATCCTTCCCAACCATCGGGAATAGCATTTACAGGTACTACTTGTGTTTTGGCGTTGTTATCGAAAGCGTCAGCAGCTACTACGTCTATAGGCAAGTGTACTTCTACTCCTTTAGCTTTGGCTTTGGCAAGGATATCGAGTGCAAGGTCAAGTTTATCATCTTCGCAGATAGAACTACCTACTTTTCCGCCTTGTGCTTTGATGAAAGTATAAGCCATACCCCCACCTATGATAAGGTGGTTTACTTTATCTAAGATATTTTCGATAATAGTGATTTTAGAAGAAACTTTTGAACCACCAAGGATAGCAGTTACAGGCTTTTCACCGTTCTTCATCACTTTATCAATACTTTCAATCTCCTTAGCGAGGAGGTAACCAAAGCATTTGTGGTTAGGGAAGAATTTCGCTACAATAGTAGTCGAAGCGTGAGCGCGGTGAGCGGTACCAAAAGCGTCGTTCACATAGATATCGCCGAGTTTAGCAAGCTGTTTAGAGAATGCTTCATCTCCTTTTTCTTCTTCGTTATGAAAACGCAAGTTTTCAAGTAATACCACACTACCAGCAGGAGCAGCTGCTACCGCTTTTTCGGCTACTTCACCTACGCAATCATCTACAAAAATCACTTTTTTACCTAATACTTTTTCCACTTCACTTACGATGTGACGCAAAGAATACTTGTCGTTGCGTTCCCCTTTAGGGCGACCTAAGTGGCTCATAAGTACTGCGGTTCCTCCATCTTTGAGAATTTTCTCGATAGTAGGTTTCGCAGCCTCAATACGAGTGTTATCAGTTACTTTAAAATTTTCGTCCAATGGCACATTAAAGTCCACGCGAATAAGGGCTTTCTTGCCCGCAAAATTAAAATTGTCTATGGTTTTCATATATCTAAAACTACAATAATTTTATTCAAGCCTCAAAGGTACAACAAAAAAGTGATATACACAAAACTTTTTGGCAATAATTTTATTTCGCCAATTGCCCTTAATGGTAGAATTGGCACACTGACAAATTGGCTAATTGCCAAATTATCTTTATCTTTGCGCCCTCAATTCAGAAACTCAAACCTCTATGGCTAAAGAAATAGACGAAAGTAAGCAAGGGCAAAGCCTTGTTTTACAAGCTGATAACAACAATTCTAAAAAACTATATATCGAGAGTTACGGTTGCCAAATGAATTTCTCCGACAGTGAAATTGTAGCTTCTATTCTCTCCAAAGCGGGATATAATACCACTGATACTGTTGATGATGCCGATTTGGTGCTTATCAACACCTGCTCAGTGCGCGAAAAGGCAGAACAGACTATTCGCAAGCGTTTGGAGCAGTTTAATGTGTACAAACGCAAGAAACCCTCTATGAAAGTGGGCGTATTGGGCTGTATGGCCGAAAGGGTAAAACACGCCTTCCTCGAAGAAGAAAAAATAGTGGATATGGTGGTAGGTCCTGATGCTTATAAGGATTTACCTAACCTACTTGAAGAAGTGGAAGAAGGTCGTGAAGCGGTAAATGTGATTCTCTCTAAGGACGAAACCTATGCCGATATTGCACCTATCCGTCTCAATAGCAACGGTGTAACAGCTTTTGTATCGATTACGCGCGGTTGTGACAATATGTGTACTTTCTGCATTGTACCTTTCACTCGCGGACGTGAGCGCAGTCGTGATCCTTATTCTATCCTCAACGAAATCGCCGACCTCCAAGCGCGTGGTTTCAAAGAGGTTACCCTACTGGGACAGAATGTGGATAGTTACCTTTGGTATGGAGGCGGGCTCAAAAAGGATTTCAGCAAAGCAAGTGAGATGCAACAAGCCACCGCTATCAACTTCGCTAAACTCCTCGATATGGTGGCAACAGCTCAGCCTGAAATGCGTATCCGCTTTTCTACCTCCAATCCCCAGGATATGACCCTTGATGTGATTGATACGATGGCAAAACACCTTAACATTTGCAAGTATATCCACCTGCCCGTACAGAGCGGTAGCAATCGCATCTTGAAAGCGATGAACCGCCTCCATACTCGCGAAGAATATTTCGCGCTGATAGACAGCATACGCGAACGCATTCCTGAGTGTGCTATTTCGCAGGATATGATTGCTGGTTTCCCCACCGAAACTGAAGAAGACCACCAAGATACGCTTTCGCTAATGGAATATGTAAAATATGATTTTGGGTTTATGTTTGCTTATTCGGAGCGTCCTGGTACATTAGCAGCACGCAAAATAGAAGATGATGTACCCGAAGAAGTAAAGAAACGCCGTCTTGCTGAGATTATCGACTTGCAACAAAAACACAGCTTGTACCGCACTCAAGCACAAATAGGCAAAACGGTAGAAGTGCTTATAGAGGGAAACTCTAAAAAATCGGATAAAGAGTGGATGGGGCGCAATAGTCAGAATACCGTAGTAGTATTCCCCAAAGAAGATTATAAAATAGGCGATTTTGTAATGGTAAAAATTACAGATTGTACTTCTACTACCCTAATAGGAAAAGCAGTGAAAATTAGTAATGAAAGACAATAGAGAAGAAACAAAATAGGCTACCTAGTTAAGGGACAGCCTATTTTATATTACTTTTAGTTGTGATAATATTAGCAACTTAATTACCTGTTGCGTTACGAGCTAACTCTATAATCTCTAAGTTTTTAATCTCTCCTGCTTCTATCTCAAAACGAAGCATCGTACGCACGGTTTGCCAACCATAAAGACCAGCAGCTCCTGGGTTGAGGTGTAACAACTGAAACTGTTTATCGTATTGCACTTTTAGAATATGTGAATGCCCCGAAATGAAGAGTTTAGGAGGGCAAGTTAGGATTTCTTGTTTTGCCAACGGACTGTATTTATTAGGGTAACCACCTATGTGTATCATCAGTACCTCCACGCCCTCACAAGCAAACCGATTTACTTCAGGGAATTGTTGTCGTATCTCTATGCCATCGATATTACCATAAACCCCTCGCAAAGGTTTTACGGCTTGTAACGCCTCTATCACTGCCAGATTACCAAAATCGCCACAATGCCACACTTCGTCTGCCTCGCTGGCGTAGTGCAATATGCGATCGTCTATATACGAATGAGTATCGGAGAGGAGAAGGATTTTCATTGTACGTCCAATTTGTGATGTTGTTTACCCTGAATCTTATAGCAAACGCGTTTGGCAGCAATCTCTTCAGCTTTTTTCTTAGACGTAGAACGCGCCCGAGTTACCGAAAAGCCTTGTACGTGCACTTTAGCAACGAAAAACTTAGTCTCAGAACAATCTTCTATATCTTCTTCAGCTTCAAAAGCAAAGTCTAACTTATGTTTTTGACACCATTCTATCAGCAAACTCTTATGGCTAATAATCTTTCCTTCTAAATTCTTGATATTGATATACGGCAAAATAAGCTCACGCTCGATGAACTTAAAACAAGCCTTATAACCTCTGTCCAAATAAATTGCTCCTATAAGTGCTTCAAAGAGGTTACCAGTGATATTATTACCTAACTGTCGCGGAGTAAGTTTAGTGCGCAAGAAGTCCAAGAGCCTCATATCCTTACCAAGCTGGTTGAGGTTACGGCGTTCTACGATTTTAGAGCGCATTTTGGTAAGATAGCCTTCATCTTGTTCAGGAGCATTGGTAAAAATATAGTCAGCTATCACGGCACCGAGAATCGCATCACCTAGAAATTCAAGGCGTTCATAACTCTTACGCGTTGCTTTTTGGAATTGGTAAGAAGGGTGTGTAAAAGCCTCGCTGTAATACGATAAGTTTTTAGGAGGGAATCCTAAAAGTTCTTTGATTTTAGTATAAAAAATCCCGTCTTTCTTCTTAGGAATAAGACGGGGAAAAGTTAATATTTTCTTTAAGCTGAACACTTATAGTTTATATCTTTTTGAATAATAAGCACGCATTGTGTCCACCGAAACCAAAGGTGTTGCTCATCGCTACTTTCACGTCGCGATGTTGCGCTTTGTTGAAGGTGAAGTTGAGGCGTTGATCTATTTTTTCATCGGGATGTTCAAAGTTGATAGTAGGAGGAACGATGCCGTGTTTGATAGCGAGGATAGATGCTACTGCTTCTATCGCTCCCGCAGCTCCTAGCAAGTGCCCCGTCATCGATTTAGTAGAGTTGATATTGATATCGTAAGCGTGCTCACCAAATACATCCAATACTGCCTTAGATTCAGCGATGTCTCCTAATGGAGTAGAGGTACCGTGCATATTGATAGCATCTACTTCGTTCACTGATACTCCTGCGTCTTTAAGACAGTTAATCATCACGTTTTTAGCACCAAGCCCTTCAGGGTGAGGTGCCGTCATATGGTAAGCATCAGCAGAGAGACCTCCTCCTGCTAATTCGCAGTATATAGTAGCCCCACGAGCCACTGCGTGATTGTACTCTTCAAGCACTACCGCCCCTGCTCCTTCGCCTAATACAAAACCATCGCGATTGGCATCAAACGGACGAGAAGCTTTGGCAGGGTCTTCATTGAAAGTAGAAAGAGCGTGCAAGGCGTTGAATCCACCGATCCCTGCAATAGTAACCGCTGCTTCCGAGCCACCTGATACCATCATATCAGCATAGCCAAAACGAATGTAGTTTAACGCATCTATCATAGCATTAGCTGCAGAGGCACACGCTGAGACTGTAGTGAAGTTAGGCCCCCTAAAACCATAGCGTATAGAAATCACTCCTGCTGCGATATCGGCTATCATTTTAGGTATAAAGAATGGATTAAAGCGTGGCGTACCATCGCCTTCGTTGAAGTTGATTACCTCATTTTGGAAAGTTTCTAACCCCCCAATACCTGAGCCCCAAATTACCCCTATGCGGTCTTTATCAAGCGTATCCATATCAAGATGAGCGTCTTTTACGGCTTCATCAGCAACCACTAAGGCATATTGAGCAAATTTATCGAGCTTACGTGCTTCTTTTTTGTCTATAAAATCCTCGACATTAAAGTTTTTTACTTCGCAAGCAAACTTTGTCTTAAACTTTGAAGCATCGAAATGGGTAATAGGCGCAGCACCGCTCTTGCCGGCTACGAGTCCTTCCCAAAACTCTTGGGCGGTATTACCTATAGGGGTAAGAGCCCCTATACCTGTAACTACAACACGTCTTTTCTCCATATTAGTTTCAACTTTTTAGCATTTAGGTTTAGAGCAAAAAGCATTAAGCAGTAAGCTACCAAGTGTATACGTTGATAGCCTACTGCCTATGAGCCAATTATTGTTTAGCGTCTTCAATATATTTGATTGCTTGACCTACAGTTGCAATGTTTTCAGCTTGGTCATCTGGAATTTGAATATCAAATTCTTTTTCAAACTCCATAATCAATTCAACAGTGTCTAATGAATCAGCTCCTAAGTCGTTAGTGAAGCTCGCTTCTGCGGTTACTTCATTTTCGTCTACGCCTAATTTATCAACGATAATGGCTTTAACTCTTGATGCAATGTCTGACATAATTTTCTTTTTTTATAATTTGATAATAATTACTGCCGGCAAAAGTAACACTTTTTTTTTGAAACACAATCTTTTTCGTACAAATATTCTTATTTTTTACTTTCAAAAAGTACAAACCTACTTATTATCATAGATTTATCATTTTATAAATATACTACTTTTTACTTTGCTTTTTTCACTTTTTCACTATCACACTTATTCCATTTCCGCCAAATCCTACCGCATTAATTAATATATGTTCGAATTTATCGGGGACAGATTCCGGGTAACTAAGGTAAGGCACTCTTTCAAAACGGTTATTCTGTAACATTCGTATTGCCATTGCGAGGTTGAGCGCCCCACTCGCCCCATAGGTATGTCCGTGTTGCCATTTATTATTGGTAAGTAGAGGTTTTTCTCCGCCAAAAACTACTTCTATAGCGTTGAGTTCAGCTTGGTCACCTTTGATAGTACCGGTACAATGAGTTACAATCGCATCTATCTTAGGGTTCCCAGCGCTTGTCAAAGCACGACGCATAGCATCTTGCAAGCACTGTCCGTTTTTAGAGAGCGATACACTATGAGTTAGCTTTTCGGTAGCAAAACCTATACCCACTATATAAGCTAAGGCGTTAGGTCGTTCTCCTTTTTCTAAACAGAAACAACCTGCCCCTTCCCCTAACACCATTGTGCTTTGTTTTTTGCTCATATCCATCGCCCTGCAAGGATAAGGCAACGGCAGACTACTGTATATTTTCAGAGCTTTCACTTGTGCAATAGTAAAAGGGGTAAGAGGTGCCTCGCTACCACCTACCAAGAAGCGGTCTTCCATATCACTTTCCAGCCACGCAATGGCATTGGCGACACCGTGTAAAGCGGTAGAGCAAGTAATGGAATGTGAGAGCTCAAAACCCTCATTGCTCAAATCCTGCGCTACCCAAGTGCTGATATTGCCTAAAGTAGTAGTAGGCGAAGCTAAGGTTTGGCAACTGCCTTCTTTCAGAAAATGACTAAAATGCTCTTCAAACAACATTGTTGCTCCTCGCGACGACCCTATATTGATGCCAAAACGAACTCCTTGCCAGCCTGCTTGTGCAACAGCTCTTCGTGCAGTATGTAAGGCATAAAGAACGGTGGGGTCTAAGGGTTCATAAGCAGAATTAGAAGCTCTGAGTTGTTCTATAAGTTTTTGGTCACGGTCAGAAAGTCGCCCTTGTGGGGTATTATTGTGAAGGGAGAGCGCCTCAGCTACGAGGGTACTCGCCCCTGTAATAGCTATTTTCATTCATAAATAATTTTCCATTTTCTACCCTTGGTCATTTTCTGCCAGAGTTTTTGCCAAAAGTTCATTCGTTTATAGGCTAATTTTTCAGCTCCCATACATTCAGGGTTTACTTTTGTCGAAAGAGCTACCAACGTTTCAAAACTTTTACCTTTGTTTTTTTCTAAAAACTGTGTTATAATCTCTCTAAACTCTTTAAAGTACCAATAATGGTGAATATGAGGTTCGGCTTCATAAATAGTTCCTTTTTGTGAGAGGAGTACCGTAAAAGCGAACTGTTCTGTTACGTGGTTGTTTATAAAAGAGTGTAAGAAATCGGTAAAAGCCAAAGCCTGTTCTACAATGGGTTTATCATTTGCCGAAAGTCCTATGATTCCTGCGTTATACATCTTTTGTTGTGGGGAAACTACTATCGGAGGGTCGATGTCAATGGTGTTTTGATGCTCTCGAAGATAGCTTGCTAAGGCTTTGAAATGCCTCAGATGACTACCAAAGATACTCCCTTCTTGTAAACTCATCACAGGGGTGCCTCGCTGTATCTTTTCTTCCAAGAAGGTAATGTTCTGCTTGAAATAAACATCACTGTCTAAGTATAAGAATGTTTCGTTGGGGAAACGCTGCATAGCATCGCGTAACACTTCTATCTTTACTCTGTGTACAAAGTCAATAGTCCCTCGCCACTGCTTTACTTGTGCAGGAGTGACGCTTACATAAGTGATTTCGGGAGGAAGCACCTGTTGAAAATGAGCTACATTATCGGTGTATATCACGATTTTGTTCTCATTAGCTTGGTGATGCTGGTAGTAAGAAAGTACCGCAAAGGTTACCTCGTTCAAAAAAGCTTCCCCTCCGTGTGCAAAAAATAAAATAGTCATTTTATTACCTGTTACCTGTTAGTTGTTCAATATATTCTTTAATATGCTTCTTCGCTTGCCAGCCCAAGGCTTCTGTTTTTTGGGTAATAACTTCAGCAGTCATACGGTTACCTTTGCGCTCCGGTAGCATTTGTATCTCGCCCCCAAAGAGCTGAGCAATTTCTAAAACTGTATAAGTCTCCGGACTGCCGATACCATAACCGTCACCTTTACCTTTTTCACCTACCAAGAGTAAGCCCGCTACTATATCATCTATATGCGTAAAATTGCGCTGTTGAGTACCTGGGGCTACTACTGTTAGGGGCTCACCTTTCCTCTTTTTCTCTTTAAAGAGTGCTATAAGTGTCGCATATTTTCCCGTATTAATTTCGCGTTTGCCATAAACATTATAGAAATACACAATGGCATAGTTGAGCCCATACCACATACCGTAGTTCTTGATAAGCTCTGTATTCGACGATTTGCTCCAAGCATACGGACTTTGGTCTTTCCCTAAACCGCCGTCACCAAACTTGGTGCTACTGCCCGCATACACAAGTTTAGACCCGTGTTTTCTGCAGAACTCTAATACTTTCAGCGTACCTATTTTGTTAAACAACAATACCTTGTCGATATCCTCAAAACTCTGTTCCACCCGTGAGTATTCACCTAAGTGATAAATAATATCAGATGAAAAACTGATAAGCTCGAAGATATGTTCGGTACTTCCTTCGATATATTGCACCCCTTCCACGTGATTTTCACGCTTACCGGTAAAATAATTGTCTAACGAATAGACCTCGTTGTTAGGGTCTTTGGCAAGAGCTTCACAAAGATTAGAACCTACAAATCCTGCCCCCCCCGTTACTAATATTTTCTTCATTTATCCTAATAATACAACCTTAGTTCAATATAATATTATCCCAATTTTACAATTGCTTTGCGTTACATTACATAGGGGCAAAATAACCTTTCACCCTCATTTTATTTATTCTTACTTGTGAATTGCAAAATAAGACAACCAATGGCGTAACACACCACATCTGCCCACGAAAAGTGATTGCCTAAGAAGATATACCCCAAGCTTCCTCTCGTGAAGCCCAAATAAGTAGCCACACCCAAGTACTGCATCACTTCTATGGCTACCGCAAAGGCAAATATACCCCAGATGAGTTTATCTTTATGCTTCACTTTCACGAACGAAAGCACTAAGTAGTACAGCAATATCACCACCAGTACATCGACTATATAGCCTCTGATAAAGCCCATACTGCTAAACACTGTCGCAATAAGCAGTTCTGCCCCCAACAGTGCCAACGCCCATATAAAGTACTTTTTGTTAAATGTTAGTTTCATATCACACTTACCTAACTGTTGCTAGCTTTACCTCTTAGCTAAAACAAACTTTCTCCATTCAAATCCGTCGTCAAAGCTTCCGTCATAAAGTCTAAAAACGGACGCATTGCCAAAAGTCCCTGCACTACTTTCTTATCAAAGTCCTTCGCTGTGGCTTCTTGTCGTGTATAGTCGTGTTTTAAGAGAAACTGCTTTTTGCGCAAATAGGCAATCATCGGGTCGTCTTTCTCAAAACCTTTGGGGGCAGTCTTCACCTCGTCACCCCATAGTTTCCCGTCAAACTCTTTCTTTATCCCCTCACTATTCATCACTTTTTGAAAATCCCCAGCATTGAGAGAGATTTCCTGACGCATACGCAATAAATCTTCTTTGTTAGGGTCGAAAAATCCTCCCCCTATAAACGTCTCTTGCGGACTAATATGCACGTAATACCCACCGCGGTAGTGCGGTTGTTTGCGTTGTATATAGCAACCGAAGTGCGTCTTGTAAGGTGTTTTGTCTTTAGAAAAGCGCAAATCGCGATAGATGCGGTATATTTTCAGTGGCGCAAGGGTGTCGTGCTCAGCAAGCCCAGTATAAATATAATTGAAAAGCAATGTAGCTTCTAATTTAGCACATTCATAAGCCTCCTTATGAGCATCGAACCACTCTTTATTATTGTTTTTAGCGAGGTCTGTAAGAAAAGAAAAAATCATAATACTAATTACAAATGACAAATAATCAATAAGGATATCTTTGTTGTTAGAAGTGCAAAGATAGTAAATAATTGCAAATAGAAGACAATTAAATAACGATTTTTTAGTTTAGAGATTTTTACTAAAATTAAGAAATCATATAGTTTCCCCTTAAAAATTTTGAACTTATAAAAGTATGAAATTCAATGTTTTATATAGCCTTTGTATAGCTATCTTCCAAGATTCGTATAAGCTTCCTATAAGCTCTCTATAAGCTAAGCATATCTACCCTATATATAAAAAGTCTTAAAATTTTCAGATTTTCACACTTACCCCCACTTTAAACCAACGTACATTACCTAAAGCCGCTTGACCGTTGATTCCTACTTTTTTGAAGATGAAGTAACGGAAGCCTAAGTGAGCGTTCCAAGCTATAAAATTATTTTCGTGATTGTTTCTAAGACTAATATCATAAGTAGGAGGTGTTATCACACAGCCAGTGTTGCCTGCATTTTCGTAAGGGTCATTGCTTTGCCAAATAAAATAGCCTCCTGAAAGTCCTGCATACCAATCGATAGTAGCACGTTTGCCAAAGTGAAAATCGGCAGTGAGTTCGGGTAGAAAAGAAGTAATGTACTTATCGTTGAAGTTAAAACTTTGACTATTGAACTGAGCACCCACCGAAAACAATGGAGCAAAAGCATAGTGTATTTCTCCAGCATAACCAACTCCTGCATTACCTATTGATGTTTGCACATCAATAAATACATCGCCTTTGGTGTAGGCTTCTTGAGCGCTTATTTGCAATGCAAAAAGCAATAGAATAAAGAGTAAGAAGTTTTTCATATTGATTATTTTTTTATCCTTTGGCAAAGAACTCCCTGCCAAAGGGTTAAGGTTATTTCACTAAGATAAAATCGTTGTTTTTCACCCCGTTGATATACATTTCTTGAAAGTAAGCATATCCACATTTACCTATATATCCTAAAAACTCTATTTTATAAATCTTAGCCTTATTTTTAAGATAAAGTGTTTCTGTTTTTCCTGTATATAGAAATATTGCACTCTCAGTTGCTACTTCGGCATAATCTTTATTTTTAGATTTATTAGTAAACAAGGTACGATATTTCTTCTCAGTGTTATTCTCTGTGATTTGGTAGAAATACACATTTTCTTTATCAGCCTCTCCTTTGTCGCTTAAGAAATCTTGATATTCAGAAGCTGATTTAGCTATAAATAATTGAAAATTAGGAGGTGGAAGCATACATTCGTTTTGTATCTCTGAAGACTTTTCACAAGATAAAAAACTAATGAGTAATGATATTAAGAATAATATTCTTTTCATAATACTTATTTTATTACCCTTTGGCAGGGAGTACCCTGCCAAAGGGCTAAGGTTATTTTGCTAAGTAAGGTACTTCTATTTTAGTGCCATCTACACAAATTTCATTAGTAACTGCATACTCCCCACATTCACCACTTTTCATATAACCATTTACTTCTATTTTATAGGTTTTAGAAGCGTTTTGAAGGTAGAGGGTTTCTGTTTTTCCTGTATATACATCGTTTGTGAACCAAAGTTGGGTTGTTACTACTAAATAATCATTATTAGCAGTATAGTACAACCTAACATCATACGGTTTCTTTGTGCTATTCACTTGTTTGTAGAATGCAATATGAGCCCTGTCAATCTCTCCTTTTTGATTGAGAAAATCCTTGTATAACTCAGATGATTTATTTATGAGTAAATAGAATTCAGGAGGAGGAGTTGAACAATCTAAATCTCTTTTGCAATAGGTTAATGTTATTAACATTATTGCTAAAAATAAAAACTTTTTCATAGGACAATGATTATTTAATATACATAGTTTTTATGTCGTATTGGTAATTCCCTTCGGAACCTGATTTATAAGTATTTGAGGAACTGTGACGTTCTTTAGTGTCAAAAATACCAGCGTGATACCAACCTGTACTACCACTATAGCCATAAGTACTACCTCCCCAACCGAAATTATTATGTATTAATTCTATAGACTTAGAATCCGTTTGAACAACTACTTTTGTAGTTTTTTCTAAGCCTCTCCATATAGGACATTCAATATAATAGGTAATTCTTTCATTCTGATATACATACCCATCAAGTAACCAAGCGTGTCCACCATCGTAGGTGTTGTAGAAGTTTATGCCTAAAAGGCGATGTTCTTTCTTTTTACTTTTGCCCCTTATATAAACAGGATTGTTATTTACTATTTGTTGAACAACTAAGTCATTGTTATAATCACTTTGCTGAGCTACTATATACCCTAATTCTATAAAGGTTTCAATAGCTTTTACTATATTTGAACCACTACTACCACAGCCATAATCCATATTCAAGAGATCACCATCACCTAAATAAGCTAACAAGTGTTGAATATCTTCTACAGCAGTTGGGTTACTTCCCACGCTATAGTTATCAATAGAAGAAAACATAGCGCCAGCATCCACTTTGGTCATATCGTTCCAATGCATTGTTCTACCTTTGAAAACAGCTGGTTTTTTATAATAGGCTAACATTTGTCCTACAGCTACAGCTACACAGCCTACTGGAGCTTCTTCATTTTTAGTGCATTTTACTGGTACTTTATCATTATAATCTCTACTTTGTTCCCATAGCGTTTTTATTAATGGAGCTTTAACTACATTTGTTTTCAATCCGGTAGATTCTGTTTTTAGCAGTACCCCTCTATGGTCATCTTCGTCTTGCTTTTCATCCAGACCTGTTGAAATACGTCTAGGTCCCACATAAGCACAAGTACGAAGAAGGTCAGGAGTGCCTTTGCTCATTATCCTTTTCCCGTTTTCATCAAAGTAGCCTTCTTTAATCAGTTCTGCTTGTCGTTCTTTAGAAAGCTGTTTGAAGATAGCTTCTTCGGCTTCGGTAGCGAGTTTTTCTTTATTAGCTTCAAAGGTGGCACGCTGTTCTTCTATATACGCCTGCATATAGCTAAAGAGTATCGCTTGTCCTGGGTTACTAATAGTGTCGCCTAAATGTCCGTAAGAGTTATAAGCTAATACACTAGGGATACGCCTATCTGCTGAGGTAATTACATAGCCTTGGTTGTTGGTAAAGTTTACAATGTAGACATCGGCTTGTTCGGGCTTTGCGTTGCCTTTGGTGGGTACGTAAGGCTTGCGAGTGTCGCCTTTTACTACCTCAATCGAGCCAATTTTTAAGGGAGCCTTGGTAACAATACCCTCTACTTCACGCATTTGTATTGCGGTAGCGAGAGCAGTTTCTTGGGCTTCTTCTGCCGAAATATGGGTTTGCCCTGTGAGAGCTACCCAGCCTAAAAGTCCGTTGTCAGAAGCCTTCGTTTCAGTACTGGGTAATACTGAAATATCAGTGTCGGTTGCGAACGGGGCGTCTGCCTCTTCGCGTTGGCAGGAAAAGAAGAGTCCTGCTACAATAAAAATAGGTAAAAACTTTTTCATATAAGGTTTGTTTTTTGAATTACGCAACAAAAGTAGGGAAAAATTAGCAAATTAACAAATTTGAGAATTAGAAAATTATAAGCTATTTATACGAGAAATGAAACCTTGTAGTTCTATACCACGACAATTGTTTGTAATAGTTATTCAGCGTTTCATTCTTGCCGAACAAATAAACACTCAGTCCGTTGCAATGTATAAGCGCAATATTAGCAAATCTCGGTGTGTGTCTTTCAACCTTACAGAGTTGTTGCCAAATAGGTTCCATCTCTCCCTTAACATTGCTCTCCAAAAGCACTTGTTTTAAGTCAAACAAATATTTTTCGTTATTCCTACTGTATTGTTGCAAATGGGCTAAAGACAACTCAGAAGTGCTGAGTTGTTTGCAGAAAGAAGCTAATGCCTCCAACTGCTCACTATCTACCAAAGTAACCGTAGCCGACTGTCGTGCACCCTCCAAAACATTGTAATAGTTGTAGTAAGCTTCGGTTGCTTTTTCTAATTGTAATTTCCCTATAAGGTAAGGCAATAGGTGGTGATAAGGAAACCCATCAGCAAGAATTTCGGCAGGCGAAGCAATAAAGTAACGAGCAGAATGTCGTAATTCATAGAGCACCTCTACCGACCCCATAAAGCAAGCGTCGAAAAGGATATATTCAAACCGATAAGGACTTAAAACTTCGGCAAGGTCAGGAAGCTCCATAGCCCCCTCTCGCGGACTCATATCTTCCCCAAACGATTTTACGACCACCCCTGATTTGTTTTCGGTTTCTATATGATAACCTTCCGGCAACCACGCATTCCCGTGCGACCAAAGCACAAGTCCTTTATAACGATTGTCGCCTTTGTAATAGCTCAAAGCATCTCTCAACACATTGCTCATTACGGTTTTATCAGTTGAATTTTGTTCGGGGTAAGAAGCGATGATTTTAGAGGCTATTATCTCGGTGGTATCGTGTACAATTTCTAAAAGTATAGGGTGTGAAGGCAAAGCGGTAGAAGTATTGCTATCGATATACAGCAAGAGTTTGTCTCTTCCGTTAGGTACAAACCCGCGTTCTATTTCGTTGAGGTCTTTTAAGGCATAGGGAGCGAGGTCGTTATCAGCAACCATATACACGAGGGTGATTTCGTGAGGAGGTAAAGGCTCAGGAGTTGGGCCATCTTTTTGGCAAGAAAGTAACCCCAAGCCAATAAGAAGCAAAGAGTAATAACGCATAGTTTAACAAAATGGTTAATGAGTAATGTAGATTTTTCCTTTAGGGCAGATTTCAATAGTAAGCTCAGCCGTACTGCCTTGTATCTGTACCGTGCTTTCTAATCGTAGGCGTGAAGCCGTAATCCCAACTACTTTATAAGTACCTTTATGCAATGTAAATGCCTTAGAAACGGTATTAGGTGATAGTTTTTCAGAAAAATGCTCGTCTACTGAAACGGTTACTGCTTCAAAATAGCGGTTTTGAATACGAAGGGTATAGTTTTCGGGCTCTATGGCTTCTTTAGAGCAAGATAGGGCAACGACTGCAAATAGATATATAAGATAACGCATAGAAAAATGGTAAAAACCTCTGGCAGGGTTACTGCCAGAGGAGTTAAGGTTATTTTATTAAGATAAAATCGTTGTTTTTCACACCGTCTATATACATTTCTTGGAAATGAGCAGAACAGCATTCTCCGATAGTACCTAAAAACTCTATTTTGTAGGTTTTAGCCTTATTTTTAAGGTAAAGAGTTTCTGTTTTTCCTGTATATAGAAATATTGCACTCTCAGTTGCTACCTCAGCATAATCTTTATTTTTAGAATTATCAGTAAGTAGCAAAGTGTGGTATTTTTTTTCAGTATTATTTACTATTTGATAGAAATACACATTATCTCTATCACCTTCCCCTTTATTGTTCAAAAAATCTTGATACTCAGGAGCAGATTTAGGTATAAACAAGTGAAAAAAAGGAGGAGGAGAACAGCAAGGAGCTGGTGTTTCATCTTCTTTTGTGTTTTGGTTACAAGCTAATACAATGAATAGCGTTGTAAAGAATACGAGATTTTTCATAACATACTTTTTATACCCTTTGGCAGAGGACTCCCTGGCAAAGGGTTAAGGTTATTTTGTATTATCTATTAGATAAGTATGATCACTAATGAGGTTGAGCTCTATTTTTTTATGGTTGAAATACAGCTCTGATAAATAAGCATTATCTCCACAACCTGTACTATCATAATAATCTCCCTTTACTTGTAAAGTATCTGTTTTTTTATCATACTCCAAATAAAAAGTCTCTAACTTCCCTGTATAAAATTCTTTTAATTTTTTCCCTCCGTTACTTATTTTTATATTTTTATTAGCCATAGGAGAATAACTAATTTTCACCTTTTTATTATCTATCAGTTTATATAAAAAGGCTGAGCTTTCTGTATTTTCAAAACTTTTTAGTAATTCTCTATTATCGTTTACAGCATTATTTACAATAATAATACATAAAGAAGGAGGTACATTCATACAATCTTTTCCATTATCACAAGAAAGAAATAAGCTTAATAGTATTGTAAAAATTAAAATCTTTTTCATAGCTTTACTATTATCGATTAACATATATTATTTTTTTATCATGCTCATAATTCCCTTCTGAGTCTGATTTAAAAGTGTTTGAGCTAAATTTTCTTCCATCCTTAGCATTAAAAACACCCACATTGTACCAGCCTGTCCCGTTATAGCCTTTTATAGTTCCAAAACCTTTTGTATTTCCTCCCCAACCAAAATTGTTATGAAATAGATAAAGAGATTCTATTGAATAACTTTCACTTGATGTAATAGCATCTATCTCCTCACAACTTACAACACTATAAGTTGTCGCATTACGTTCCATTACCACATAACCATCTATAAGCCAAGCATGACCATTATAAGTATTATATATATTGAATCCTAAAAAATTATAACTTTTTTCTATAGCCCGCCCTCTTATATAAACAGGGTGATTCCTTTTTATTAAATCAGTAACTAAATTCCCATCATAATTTGTTTGTCTTACAGGATACCCTAAACCAGCAAGCGTTGTTGCAGCTCTATATATAGTACTTCCGCTTCCCCCACATCCATAGTTCATATTTAGGTAATCACCATCTCCTAAATGCGCTAAAAGGTATTGTATATCTTCTTTTGCAGTAGAGTTATATCCTACGCTATAGTTGTCAATAGTAGAAAACATATCGCCTACATCTACTTTAGTCATATCATCCCAATGCATTTTTCTACCTTTAAAATCGGCTGGTTTTTTATAATATGCCATAAATTGTCCTACCGCAGTAGCCACACACCCTACAGGAGCTTGATCATTACCACATTGCATAGAAACTTTATCATTATAAGTTCCTATTTGATCCCAAAGAGTCTTTATTAAAGGTGCTTTTAGATATTTAGTTTGCCATTCTCCATATTTAGTATATCCCTTATCCATATATTCAGGATCTCTATCTTTTTTGTGACAAAACCATTCCCAATACTCTTCATGAGAATTAAATCCTTCCCTGGGAAATGAATCATCACCATAATAATCATAGTATTTTGTTTTCACTCTCTTTCCTTTCCTATCAAAGAGACCTCGTAAGATGAGCTCTTCTTGTTGTTCTTTAGAGAGAGCTTTAAACAGTTTCTCCTCAGCCTCAGTAGCCAATCTCTCTTTATTAGCTTCAAAAGCGGCACGTTGTTCTTCTATGTACTCCTGCATATAGCTAAAAAGTATCGCTTGTCCTGGGTTGCTAATAGTGTCACCTAAATGTCCGTAGGAGTTGTAGGCTAATACGCCAGGAACACGGCGGTCGGCTGAGGTAATTACATAGCCTTGGTTATTAGCAAAGTTTACAATGTACACATCGGCTTGTTCGGGTTTTGCGTTGCCTTTAGTAGGTACGTAAGGCTTGCGAGTGTCGCCTTTTACTACCTCAATCGAGCCAATTTTTAAGGGAGCTTTGGTAACAATACCTTCTACTTCACGCATTTGCATAGCGGTAGCGAGAGCGGTTTCTTGGGCTTCCTCCGCCGAAATATGGGTTTGCCCTGTGAGAGCTACCCAACCTAAAAGTCCGTTGTCGGAAGCCTTCGTTTCAGTACTGGGTAATACTGAAATATCGGTGTCGGTTGCGAACGGGGCGTCTGCCTCTTCGCGTTGGCAGGAAAAGAAGAGTCCTGCAATGGTAAAAATAAATAGATGTTTTTTCATATAGGGTTAGTTTTTAGGATTACGCGACAAAGATAATAAAAGAAATGGAAACTTCAAAACAAAGTAACAAAAACTATAGCAGACTTTATCTTTTATCTCCTAAAAACTGAGCGTTATCCCCGCTAAGTAATTGGCTTCGGCAGCGGGAATATACACCATTCCGTAGCCGTTATCGCCGTAAGGAGTGTATTTGGTATTGAAAATATTATTACCCATTACTGAAAACAATACCGATTTGAAAGTGCTTTTAGGCTTCCATTCGTATTGCAAACTGAGGTTATTCACAAAATAAGCATCGAGCTTTGCTCCCTCACGTTCGGTGTTATCTACATATTGTGCGCCCACATATTTAGAAATTAACCCTATTTGAAAGCCATCAATAGGCATAAAAGTAATGGTATTACCGAGCACTATATCAGGAGAATACGAAATGCGAGTATCACCCCAGCTAATAGTACGAGTCGCAACCTCAGCATCTTGACTCTTATAATCTCTGTTTATATTTTTGCTAAAAGCTACGTTAGGCGACCACAACCAACGCTCTGAGAGTTGCACTATCGCATCGGCTTCAATTCCTGCACGATAGCTCTTACCTACATTCTCACGGATAGGATAACCAGTACTGTTAAGTTTCCCTGAAAGCACTAATTGGTCTTCATACCCCATATAATAACCATTGAGATTTAAACGTACTTTGGGGGTGGTGAGTCGCCAACCGAGTTCGATATCGTTGAGCTTCTCGGCTATCGGTTTTTTAGCATTAGGGTCGTCCTGTAAAGCTTCGTAATAACTCTTGTAATCGGAGCGGTTAGGCTCTTTGGTAGCACGAGCATAAGAGAGGTAAAGGTCGTTATGTGTATTCAAGAAGAAGGTAATACCCGCCTTAGGGTTGAAGCTGTTAAGGCTTTCGTCTATCTGATATTTATTCGCCTTATACCCTACGTGACGGAATTGTACATCGGCAAACAGGCTCCATTTAGGGGCAAATTGCCAAGTGAGTTTGCCATAACCCGCTGCTTCTTCTTTGGTATTGAGTCCTTCGTAGCTATAACGATTGCCATACACAAAAGGCGCTTTTTCTGCCCATAGCAAATCTTTGTAATGCGACCCTTCATAGCGATTGAGCAATCCTCCAAAGAGCAGTTGCACGCCGTCTTTCTGATAGTTTGCCGAAAAAGTAGTACCCCAGAAATCGTTGTTCAATCCTTGTTGGTGAATGATGTATGCCTTTTGCTCCTTGCCTGCCCCGTCGAGCACTTTGGGCAATCCTACCTTAGAATATTTTTTCTTCTCATAGTTCTCCCAATAGCCTTTACCTTTGGTGTAGTGGAAGGAAAGTTGCGTATGCCACGCCGTATTCCACTGTTGTGTCCAGTGCAATTGCGCGTGGTCTTGCTGATAGTTATCAGTTTCGTTTTCATAGAAACGTTTGTTACCAGCGGTATCTTTGTATTCACCCGCAGGATTATAACGGCGATTGCTATTCAAAGTTTCTTTATCTACTCCCAGATAAGTGAGATAGACACTTTGTTTGCCTCCAAATACCAATCCTTTGATGAGCGTACCCCCGTGGCTATAAGCGCCTTGTAAGAAGTACGATTTAAGGTCGGAGGAAGCGCGGTCACGATACCCATCACTCTTGATAACAGAAAAGCGTCCGCTGAGCTCAAAACGGTCGTTGAGTTTTCCGGTGGAAAGTTTAAGACTGTGTTTGTGAGTATTATAACTGCCGTAAAAGTTAGCGAGCTCTCCTGATGCCTGCTCTTGTACAGCATCGGTGAGAACGTTTAGGCTGGCGCCAAAAGCTCCTGCTCCATTAGAAGAAGTACCTACCCCGCGTTGCAATTGTATGCTCTCGGCAGAAGAAGCAAAGTCGGAGAGATTGTACCAAAATACCCCTTGTGATTCGGAGTCGTTGAGCGGTACGCCGTTGATAGTAACATTAGTACGGTACAAATCGCTCCCTCGTACAAACATATTGCTACTACCGAAGCCCGAACCATCTTCGGAATAGCTCACTACATTAGGTAACTGACCTAACAACAAAGGCAATTGTTGACCGAAATTTTTGGTCTTGATTTCCTCCTTAGAGAGGTTAGAAAAGGTTACGGGAAGTTTTCTGGTAGCCCTCACGGACGATACTAATACTTCGTCTAACTGAATGGGCTTAGGTGAAGGGACGATAGAGTCAGGCTCTATTGTCTGTTGTGCCATTGCCGATGTAGTAAGGCAAATAGCAGTGTACAAAAGTACATTTTTCATTGTAAAATAAATATTTACAAATAAAAGAGGCTATTATTTGGTGTGTTAATAAAATAAAAAAGCCTGTTTATGCTACCCAAAAGCAAAAACAAGCTCCAATTGCTTAGTTTCATTCCTTCAACGGGATTATCCGTTCAAGTTCAATGGGTATAATCTCAGCCTGTTACAGCACCCCTTATGAGACGGCGCAAAAGTACAAATAAATATCAAAACCGCAAATAATACGCTAATTATTTCTTCTGAAAGCCTTTTATGAAAGCTGTAATAATAAAAGTTAGCAAGGCAGGTAAAAACCATTCTAAACCGTAATCGCTCAAAGGTAATAGGCTTTTAATTTCATAAAGCTTATCAAAGGGAAGTCCTAATGTTTGACAGCTATCAATAGTGGAAATAATAGCAGTGACCAATACGCTTAAAATATAGGGTAATTTGCTATTTACAAAGCGGTCGAAGAATAAAACGGTTATAATGAGAGTAGAGACTATGGGGTATATAAATAGCAGAATATAAATCGCATAATTGATAATATTATCCACCGTGTTAATTGATAATACTACTGAAATGAGCGTACAGACTATAGCACCTACTTTGTACGGGATGCGTTGGTGAGTTACTTCTTCAAAGAACAAGCCCACTGCCGATGTAAGAGCAATAGCCGTGGTAAGACAAGCAAAACCAATAGCTAAGGCAACAGTGATAGTACCCCATTTCCCTAAAACAGAATGAGAAATGTGCAACAAAAGCTCAGTGCGTTGTACACTATCAGTTAAAGGATAATCGGTAGTGGCGCCTAAGTAGATAAGCCCTCCATAAATAAACAACAAACAGAGCGTAGAAAGCATTCCAGCCGCAAAAGTAACAGAAACACGGTCATTGCGTGAGGTATAGCCACTATCTATTACTGCTGCAATAACAATACCTGCAAAGATAACCGAAGCCAGCAAATCCATTGTTTGGTAGCCTTCTAAGAAACCTAAGGAAAAACTTTCGGTGGCGGTAAATGCCGTAGAGGTAATACTATCAGGGGGAAAGCATACGCCTAAAACAATAAGCAGTACTAAAACTATCAGCAGAAAAGGAGTGAGAAACCTGCCTATAATGCTTACAATCTTGGATTTCGATATAGATAATGCAGTTACAACGGCAAAGAATAAAACGATAAACCACACCTTAGGAAAAGCAGGTAATAAGGGTTGTATGCCTACTTCAAAAGTAGTAGCAGCGGTGCGTGGGATAGCTACCAAAGGACCTATGCATAAAATAACTAATAACGTAAGGATTTTAATGAGCCAAGGGTGCGTTTTCTTTCCTAAATCAGTAAAGTGAGTGCCCGTTTTAGCCACCATTAACACCCCTAAAAAAGGAGCTAAAATAGCGGTGATAAAAAAGCCTAACAACGCCATACCCCATTCCCCTTCCGTTCTTAAACCTATGAACGGAGGTAATATAAGATTACCCGCCCCAAAGAACATCGCAAATAAAGCGAAGCCTACGGTGGTAATAGTTTTCCATTTGCTTTTACGAATATGATGCATAGAGGTAGAGAATAACTTTGCAAAAATAGTAATTTTATACTACAAATGCAAATATTTATTTCGAAGTTCCTCAAAAAATACCTTCAACCTATGTTTTCCTACCTTCATTGGCGCAACCGAATCCATTGCCATTACGGTGAAAACGAATTCTATAGTGCCGTAAGCACTTTTAGACAAGAGATATTTGCCTATTTTCAAAACGGACTTCCGTACCCAATCAGGCAAAAAACCGACCTTCACAGGCTTATGTAACACCTCGAAAGCCAAAGTAGCGATTTCATATTGGGTGAACACCTCAGCCCCTCCTACATTCACTTCCTTTTCGGAGCTCTCTAATTGCGCTACACACACCTCGGCTAAATCCTCGCCGTGAATAGGATTCATAGCGTATTGCCCTTTGCCAAACAGGCGCACTTTACCTTCTTTTGCCATTGAAAAGATGGTAGCTATATCGCTGTAAAAAGCCGATGGACGCACGATACAGTAGTCCATTCCACTGGTCTTAAGGGTATCTACAAAACGCTCTTTGGCAGCCCCGATGGCAATAGGACGTAGTGCTTCGCCGTTTAATACGGAAATATATACGAACTTACGTACCCCTGAGCGCAGTGCTTCGTCAAGCAAGTTCTTGTTAGCTGCATAATCTACTTGCTCGTAGGTGAGTTTGTCTTTCTGCCGAGTAATTCCGACAGTGGAAATCACTTGGGTAACCCCCTCGCACACACCGAGTAAAGTATTGGGTTTTGTTACCTCAGCCTCGACTACTTCTAATAGCGGGTGGGTAAGTAAGGCGGGTGCTATTTTCGACTTATTGCGCACTATAATGCGGGTAGGGTATTCTTTTTTTAAGAGTTCAGCTAATATAAACTGACCTAAATAACCAGTCGCTCCGGCTAATAATATTTTTTCTGATGATTTCATACTGTTTTAATAAATTGATTTAAGACTTTCAACTTAGCTAATGTTTAAACTTTGGCTAAATTTGCGACGAAAAATAACTAATCAAACACAATTTTTCCTACGATTTTAGCACCTTCATACACGTTGAGCTCGTGAAGTTCGTCTAAGATATAAGCGGGGGCGTGACCGACAAGAAACCTCACTTGGCACAAAGCACTGTATTCACTCTCCTTCATAGGCTCTTCAAATTCAATAATAATGCTCCAATTTGGTTGAGGCAATTGCTTGATGTAAGTGGTGGCATAATAGACCTCACCGGTAGGAGGGTGTTGCCGTCCGCCTTCTTCTTTGGTAAGAAAATGAATGATACCTGTTTTTGATTTCTTCATAGTCAGAATACAATTTGGTTTAACAAAAGTACTTCTTTATTTACTAACCGGCAAATAAAATAACAAATAACGAATGACGAATGACAAATAGATATACCTTAACTATACACTAAACGAATTTAAGGTGGGTCTTCAGTGGCTCTACAGTGGCTCTACAGTGGCTCTACAGTGGGTCTACAGTGGGTCTACAGTGGGTCTACAAGGGTCACTAATGATACATTCACCGAACACTAGCTGAATATCAACGATTTCTTACCTTTGAGAATTGGCTTTTTCGGTAGAATGAAGGTTTTACCTACTAAAAAACAATTTTCTTTCTTTTATGAGGATATACCCCACGAGTAAGGCGAATAAGCCTGTTTGTATCAGTTTGCTATCGGGGTGGGTGGCGAAGATTTCGTTGGAAACATTGGCTACCAAATGGAACAATATGGCTACCAGCACGTTGCGTCCCGATTTGTAATACAGCCAGTTGATGATAAACACAAAGGCAAACAGACTTACAAAAAAGTTGGCTGTATAGAGCCACCCCTCAGCTTGTACATTGCTTTGGTAGTAGTCTTTTATGAAGAACAAGGGCAAATGCCACAACCCCCAATAGACGGTAAAGATGAGCGATGAGGTGAACAAGTTCCACCTACTGCGCAAGGCATCAGTGCCATAAGTATGCCAAGCCAATTCTTCGACCACTGGCGCCAAACAGAGCACAAACCAAGCTTTGAAAGGTGCTGAACTGAAACTGGGCTGTCCCGAAATGTAAAACTGGTCGAGACTATGCCCTAAATCAAGCGAAAGTAGCTGTGCCACGACAATGGAAAGGGGTGGAAATAAGAGAGTTATCCAAAAATAGCGGTTGGTGAGCAAATTTCTGCCAATAAAACGCGCTTTGAGGTCGGATAAGAGCTCCTTATTGCGTGCAAAGAGGTAGGTAGCCACGCCCATAGGAGCAAATAAGCCTGCCAATTCAAAAAAGCCTGTCCAAAAAGCATTAGGTGCTTTTGGCTGGTGGCTCCAATAAGCCACCACAAACCACAATACCCAAGGAATCACAAGGGAAAGGGTAAAAAACAAAATAGGGTGATTATACTTTTTCATTTTATTTAAGAGTTAAACTCAATTTATGAGAAAGCCCCCGTTCCCCCGAAGGGGGACAATCTGCAAAAGTGAGCATTTTTTAAAATAAAGACAATGTTTAGCCTCTCACAATAATCGCTTTCACGGCTTGCCTCCTCTCCTTCGGAGAGGGGGAACGGGGGTGAGGCCTTTACTTTCAAAATTCTATTTTATAACTGATATTAGGGATAACCAAAGTAGCTTTGCTGAGCTCTATTTGTCTGCTTTGGTCATAAATAGAATAGTACCCCTAAGTGTTTGGGTAATATCTTGTGCGTGTGCTACAAGCAGAAGCACTAAAAAAAGAACGATGCTCAAAAAGGTTTTCATTGCGTAATACGTTTAAAATTCTGGGGCAAAGGTATGGTGGAAAACAAGGTGCATCGCCCAAGCGTGAGGGAATGGACGTAATTGTAATGAACAATTGATAATTGACAATTGACAAATGGTAGTGACGCAAGGGGTTAGGGAAGTTTTGTTCGTGGGAAGAATTGTGCGGGGCGGACAGGTAGGAGGAAGTGAAAAGAGGGGGTAGCGTGAGAGTTTGGACGTGCTAAACTATGCTTCTCGCACCTAATTTACAAATTCACTCGGTGTTTTACCTGTAATCTTCTTGAAAACTTGGTTGAAAGAGGACTTAGAGTTAAAGCCCGCTTCATAGGCAAGCCCCAAAAGATTAAAATTCTTATCAATGTCTTTCTTTGCCAAGGTGATAAACTCTTCGACACGATAGCTGTTCACAAAGTCATAAAAATTCTTTTCTTCGTATTGGTTGATAATTTGTGAAAGGTGGTTAGGAAGTACACCTAACATTTCAGCTAATTGAGCTAAAGAGAGTTTAGGTTCGAGATAAGGTTTTTCGGTAGTCATTAGTGTGAGCAGCTGTTGGTGTAAGCTGGTTGCGTCCTCGGCTTTCAAACCGGATTTGCGGTATTCAGGAGTTTTGGAGAATGAAGAAGGTTCGATATTGTCTGACCTATGAGAATTGTCAGACAAGACTAAATTCTTTATAAAAGGCTTTTGTTTTTCAACACTAAAAATTCCCTGATGCCGTATGCCCCAGAAGCCAATAAGCCCTATAAGTAAGACAAAGAGTGCTAAGAAAATAAGTTCTATATTAACTCCTATCTCTATTTCTAAGAGAAATTGCACTATATATCCCACTATCATCACTGAGAAAATCAGCCCGAACCCGATGAGCAACAGTCGTAGCCATTGCAAACTAATACCTTCGTTATAGCCAAAATTATCGCCTATTACCCGCTCATACTGATTGATTTTCTGATAAGCCAATACAATATATACCACACTCACGGTCACAAAAGCTACAAACGAAGTTGTAAATAACCATTGATAGGGGCTATGGTAATCGGCTTGGTCTATCATTGCTTTTTCAGTCGCCGAATAGCCAAAAAGAAAAGGAAACATCACAACGTAGGTGAGCAAAAAAGGTAAAAAGTGCAAGCTATCGCGCCAATGAAAATGTTGGTCTTCACGTGAACACACCAATACGTACAAATATACAAAAGGAGCAAACAAAAGCGGAAAAGGGTGCGTCGCTCCTACTAAATGAGGATATTTCTCCCAATAGCCCAAATAATGCAGGTAGTAATTCAGCAGATAAATACCAATGCACACCAACCATATCCCCAATACCTTATCCGATAAGGCTTGAGGGCGTTTGGCAAAGAGCAATACAGAGAGGAAAAAGCAAAGGAAAATGCCGATAGTAAAGAGCGTATTCATTATTATCTTTGTTGTTATTAAAGGCGCAAATATAAAGATAATACAAGAAAACGCCAATAACTTTACTACTTAATGATAAATAAATGAAAAAATATAACAAATATAGTGAATAAGGCACCTAAAATGAATAAAAAAACGAGAGCTAAATAAAAGTGTTTTTCTATTTAGTTCTCGTTCTATAATGAGATTATAATGTGGAGTCGGAGAGAATCACATTAAGTACCAATAAATAACAAAAAAGTACAAAGATATTGATTTTAAACAGTTTATATAAAATAAAACACCAACAAAAACTAATAAAGACTAATAGAGAACACCGCTTTTAGTCCCTGATTTTAGTAGTAGGGACAAATGAACCTTATAATAGATTGAACTTTGCCATAGCATTAGCTTTTGTTTCATCAGCTACATCAATATAGGGTTTCATTGTTTTGTAATCACTATGTCCTGTCCATTTCATAACTACTTGAGGGGGTATACCTAAAGACAGTGCATTACAAATAAATGTACGTCTTCCTGCGTGAGTACTCAATAATGCATACTTAGGAATTACCTCATCAAAGCGTTTGCTTCCTATGTAATAAGTCTCTCGAATAGGTTCATCAATACCCGCTAATTGAGCTAATTCTTTTAAGTAGTCATTCATTCTTTGATTTGTGATAACAGGTAAAGCTCGTTCTTTTTTATCTTGGTAGTCTTTGTATTTATCTAGTATTTTTTTACTATGTTCATTCAATTCTATTGTCAAACTATCATTAGTTTTCACAGTAGTTATTTCTATGAATTTATCTTTTACATCACTCCTTTTCAAGTTTTCCACATCCGAATACCGTAACCCAGTAAAACATTGAAATAAGAATACATCACGTACTTTTTCAAGATAACTATTTTCTTTTGGAATTTCAAACTCTCTAAATTGTTTAAATTCTGAAGGAGTCAAGAAAATAATCTTCTTTTGTGTAGTCTTTAACTTAGGTTTGAAGTTTTCAAAGAAAATATTTGTATTATATCCTTTCTTATTACTCCAACGTAAAAACCATTTTACAAAAGATATATTTTTTAAAACAGAAGAATTTTTTTGCTTCAATTCTTCTTGTAAATAATTAAGATATTCTACTAATTTCTCTTCAGTGAATTTTTCAAAAGTAAGTTCAGGGTCAAAGTTAAATAAATGATTTTTTATAACGTGAAGTTTCTTTTTAGTAGCAACTGTCCATTGATTAAAAGCTCCCTCCTCAGCCATAAAATCATCATAATATTGAAAGAATGATTTTTCTAATACTACTTTCTTCTCCCTACCAATATTAGAATTAAAAACAGATTGAAATTGTTCTTTAGTAGGTACTATTTTCTGAACCTCAAAGTATTTAATTGTATCTTCGCAGGCTTGTTCAAATAGTTGTAGCTTTCTGTTGATAACACTAGCGGGAATTTTCTTCTTCCCGTGAGTAGTATTAGCTTTGCAGCGTTGCGTTTCATTACTCCATTTTTCTACCTCTATGCGATAACCTAAATTAAAGGCAACAATATTACCTTCCCACTTTATACGATAGCGGGTACGAGCATCAAGTTTGTCTTTTTCCTTATCTAATAGGAATTGAGAATGGTACTTTAAGTTCATTTTTGATTTTCTTTTATAGCTATCAAAATTGTTTTAGCTTTCCAACCATTTTCCGTTTTTATATATTGTATATTTCCTTCTATATTTAAAACCTCATCTTTGTATACAAGCCTAAAAAGACCTCCATTGGAATAGAAATCACCATTATTATCTATTACTTCTAGAAAACTATTTTTTGCACTATTAAGAAATGGCATAAGCTGAATATTTCCAGCCTTTAAAAATTGTATTTTCCCTATAAACTTTATAGAGTAATAGGGAATATCATTTTTCACTTTCTTAACTCCATCTTCTTTTTCAAACGAAGTTAGTTTAGCTTTTTCTTTACTTTCTTTAAAGATGGTTTTAGCCAAATCTTCTTGTGCTTTCTCTGTGCTAATTTGAGAATAAGCAATAACGTTTAGTAAAAATGCTAAAAATAAAAGTACTACATTTTTGAATTTCATTTTTGAGTATTTTTTAAAATTTCCAACAATGTACTCATTTGTTCTTGACTTGTTTTAAGTCGTTCGGTAAGTTCCTTATGTTGTTCTATTATTTTAGAAACATCTTCATTTGAAATAGAAATTGTTACATTTCCACCAGTGATATTATTACCGACGAAGCTATTTTTTGATTTGACATTAGAATTATCAATGACTACAGTCCCTTTTTTTAGCATTTCTCCTTCTCCTAATAACAACCACAAAGGTTCTATTTCAGGATAAGACTTTAATATTTTAACTAAATTATCAGTTCCCACGCTTTTATTTTTATCTAAAAATCCGTTAGAAAGCCCAACTTCTCTATAAAAAGCCAACTTACTAATTCCTTTATATTCAATAAATTGTAAAATTCTCTCCACCATAGCGAAAAATATTTTATTAGTTTTTTATCTAATTTTCTTTTGTATTTAGTTTTTAATCTATATATTTGCAGCCGAAATACAAATCTATTTAGGTTTAAAATGCAATTACTAAATAATTGGCAAATATATAAATAAAAAATGAAAGTAAGTAAAATTATCATCGAAAAAATTTTGAACGACAACAATTTTAGCATTGAGTTAGCTAAAAGGCTAGGTAACCAACAGCAATCAGTATTAGGATTGGCACGCAGAAACAGTCGTAATTTGACTCTTTGGGAAGCTGTTCTATTTTACAAAGAACAAGGCTTCACCGAAGAGCAAATCTTCCACGATTTTAGTTCTGAAAAACCTGTAATTGTAGGCAAAGAGCTAAGCAATTAAGGTTAGATTAAAAACAATAAACTATCCAAGAATCAATTGTGCAATAAATTTAGAAGTAAAGCTACTTTTAAAGGTCGTAATGTTTTTGTACAACAAGAGTATAGATATTGTTGGTGAAATTTACTTAGGTAAAATTCCGAATACAATGGTATCTCATCTTATTGATAGAGCACAAAGAGCCCGTGATCAATACAAAAATAATGAATTAGGATGGATTGATTTTATTCGGCATCTTGACAGAGAAAACTGTCAAACATTAGCTGAATATGTGTTTAACAAAAAAATAACACCTTTATGAAAATAACACATAACACAGAAGTAACAGTAAGAGAACAACTTATTGAAATACAATCAAAAATAGTAAATATATTAGCTTTTTTATCCTCTGACACAGAGGAAACAGAAACTATTGAAGTAAGTTCTTTTTCTAAAGATAAATCTTTAGAAAAGAAATACGTATATGGTTTAAAAGGTCTTGCATCCATATTGGGATGTTCTAAATCACACGCACAAAACATTAAAAATTCTGGAATATTAGATAAGGCTATTATTCAGAATGGGCGCAAAATAATAGTTGATGTCGAAATGGCTATAACTCTATTCCAAAAACGTTATGAATAACTTAGATCCCAATACACCTCTATTTAAGCTTACCTTACAAGAGTTAAAATCTGAACTTATAGTAGAAATTCAGAATCAATTCTCGACTCTATTCCCTAAGAAAAAATACGAGTATGGTATAAAAGGGTTAGCTAAAATATTAGGTTGTTCACGTGCAAAAGCAAGTAAAATTAAAAACTCAGGCATCATAGATGAGGCTATATTTCAGAATGGAAAAATAATTGTTATTGACATAGAAAAAGCCTTAGAACTCTTGAATAAGAATAAAGAATAGCAATGGAATATCTTGAACTAATAAAGAAATATTGGAGAATGAATGAGGAATTTCCTCAAAGCTATTCTATTACTTGTATGTATCTTTTTCTATTAGAAACTTGGGACAAAAACAATAAAGAAGATTTCGAAATATCGGATTATGATATTTCAAAAAAACTGATAATCACAAGAGTTTCCGTTAGAAAAAATAGAAAAAAACTTAGAGATTTAGGCCTTATCAACTATCAAATTAGTAAAGGGTTTCCTACGATATACAAAATCATATCTGACTATATTATTCGTAAAGGAAAAGAAGTTGTTTCTATCGCAGAAAAAGAAAAAACAGTAGATAAGAAATCTATAGCCCCTGCTATTCCTGTTATACCTTTGGTTCAAGAACCTATACCAGTAGCCTCTCCTTCTTTGAAATCTAAGGAAAAACAAACTCCTATGATACCTTTTAACATTCCTTCTTTTGAAGAATTTATGAACTTTGCTAAAACTTTAGATATTTATGAAGAAGGGTTAGATGTACACTTAAAAATAAAATATGAAACTTGGAAAGATGATGGCTGGGTAAGTGGGTATAACAAACCTATTGTAAATTGGAAGCAGACTCTTAAAAACACTATGCCTTATCTAAGGTCAAACAATAAAAATATCTTTAATGTTCCAAAAATAAACAGACCTAAATCTACTTACAATGAATGAAAACATCGATATAGATATAGAGAAATACGTGCTAGGTAATCTTGTGAGTGAGTCCCAACTCATTGCACAATACTATAATATGCTGAGTGTTTATCTTTTTTCTGCACCACAACATCAAGCTATTTACGAAACTATTGTGCGAGTTTGGAAACAATACGGCACTGTAGATTTGATACTATTAGGAAAAGAATTTGAGAAGAAGAAACTAAATTCATACACTGTTTACTGTATTGATTTGGCTAATTTTGCGATTTCATCTGCTAATATAGAGTACCATATAATGCTTTTGGTACAAGAATCTGTAAAACGGGATTTTATCAATAAATTCTCCCTACTTCTCAGTATGGCTCAAAAGAAAGATAATGATATATTCGACATACGAGATAAGGCTTTTGAATGCTTTAATAACCTTTTTATTGATAAGTTTATTGAAAATAACCGTCAAACGCGTGAGTTCCCTGAATTAGTAGAGGCAGTGCAAAAGAATTTTGAGAGTATTCATCAAGGGAAGCTCACAGGATTACAAAGTTCTCTAACTATTATCAATAAAGTATTTGGAGGTTGGCAGAAATCTAATCTTACCATTGTTGCAGGTCGCCCTGGTATGGGGAAAACTACTTTTTTAGTACAACAAATTGTAGATATGGTAGCTCAAGGATATTCGGTAGGGGTATTTTCGTTGGAAATGTCGGCAGAACAGATTGCCTCTAAAATTATTACTAATTATACTGATATTCCTAATTCTTCCATTCTTCGCAAAGGACTTAAAGACGAGGAAGTGTATCGCTATATCTCTCTGAAAGACAATCTTACCCAAATGAAAATACATATAGATGACACTTCGTCTATTTCAATTGAAAATCTTAAAATGAAGGCAAAATCAATGGCTCTTCGCTATCATATCAATATATTGTTTGTTGATTATCTACAGCTTATTACCTATCCCAAATCTGGTAATAGAGAGCAGGAGATTTCCTTTATTTCTCGCAGTTTGAAAGGACTTGCAAAAGAACTCGATATCCCTGTGATTGCTCTTTCTCAGCTGTCACGAAATGTAGAGCAGCGCACAGACAAGCGTCCTTTTCTTTCTGACTTAAGAGACTCTGGCGCTATTGAACAAGATGCCGATGAAGTGGTATTCCTCTATCGCCCTGAATATTACGGTATTGACCATTGGGATAAGGAATACAATAATGAAAGTACTAAAAATGAGGTAGAAATTATCATTTCCAAGAACCGACACGGGGGCATTCTCTCTGAGCGTTGTGTTGTGAGTATGGCTACTTCAAAGTTTAGAGATTTAAAAAAGAAAATTAACCTAATGTAGAACATTTTAATACGATGAAAGTAGTAGCGCAAAGAGTGAGATACTTTTTTTGTGTAATGGCAAACAAATTAGTTTTATTCTCTGTTATATTCTTCGAAAGGGGTATTGTTTAAATTATCCACCTTCTGTTCCTCACCATTCTTATCTACCCATATTTTTTTAACAGCTAATATGTTATTCGTTTCTGGGTCAATAGCAAAAGTAGTATACCTAAATAATACAGGTATTGAGGAATAGTTTTCTTTTATTGTAAAAGTATTGTTCTCAAAAGTAATCCCCATAAAACCCTTTGCTTCAGTATCAGAACCAGCGTTAGATTCTTTATAGGCACTATATAACAACACATCGTTTATAAACTCTTTAAAAGTGCCTTTTTCACTAAGCCTTATTCTTGTTACAAAATAAGATCCTCTATTTAAATTGTTTTTAGGTTGGTAGATGAGTATGGAGTCGTCTATGCCATCACCATTTAAATCTTTTTTCTTTGAATAGACAATTTTATCTATGCTATTATCTCCAAATACTAAATCTCGCCATTTACCTCCTCTTTTAACAAATACATCAGCAAGAGAATACCTATCTGTTCTATCAGAATCACTTAAATCGGCATTTGCTTTGATGAGTAGTTTAGCCATTTCGTAGTTGTTCTTTTCATAAGCTATCAACAGAGGTGATTCCCAAAAATAGTCTTGTGGATAAGGTAGCGGTACACTTTCGGGGGAAGCTCCTTTTTGTAATAAATAACTTACTACTGGTAGGCTGTTGGATTTACAAGCTATGATAAGAGGGCTTGATTGAAGAATATATTTACTTCCTGGTACGTAATAATCACCTTCTCCAAGTTTTGATCGTCCAAAAACATCTTCAAAAATATATTTTACCAAGGGCAAGTTGCCACTTTCAAGGGCTACTAGAAAAGAATCGAATTTCTCCTCTCCTTTTTGTTTTGCTGAATATTTATCAGCACCTTTGGCAAGAAGTGTTTTCACGGCTTCTAAATCACCTTTTTTGCAAGCTAACCCCAATTGAGTGTATTGAAAACCATCTTCATTAAAGCAAAAATCATCGATATTAGAAGTATCTTCTTCCACAGTTTCAGTAACTGTAGTGGTGGCTACACTATTGTCATACAGAACTTGCTGTTGTTGGCAAGTACTTAACAACAGAAATGAGTATAATATGAGAAAAGTTGTTTTCATTTCAAAAGTCAAAAATTAGAATAATTTTAGTGTTTTAGGGTCATAATTTTCAAAAGAGACTTTTCCATTTTTTTTTTGTAAATAGATTGAATCATAATACTCATTGTCATATCCATCATCAGAAATATTCGAATATTCTAATTTGTAAAGAAAAATATTATTCGTTTTACTATCTACAAAAAAAGTAGTATATTTTAATAGGTCTGAGGATACATTTTCTTCTATAGTGAAAAAATGCCCTTTAAAAGAGATATTTCTAAATCCTTCCTCACTTGTAATGTTGTTACTAAGCATCTTAGTATTAAAAAATAGCTTTTCTCTATCTTTATCACTTAAAACTATTTTTATTGTTGCAAAAAGATCATTTTCTGGATTATAAACAATAATTCCATCCTCAATGCCATCTTTGTTTATATCTACCTTTTTTGAAAAAATAATATCATTATTTTTAGAATGAGGGATTATAGTACGTGTATATTCCCAAACTTTTTTAAAATCTGGAATATTATAGTATTCTTTTTTCTTAAACTCTTCTTCATAAATATCTCCACTGCTTTCTGTTTCTAATATGTAAAAATACTTAAATCCCATATCTATAGGTTTCCCTATCTTCTCAGCATAATAACACAATTTTCCTAATATCTCAGCCTTTTGCGAAAAAGGTAAATTTTTATCATTTACAAGAAAATGAATATATGAAGATATTGCTTTTAAATATTCTTTTTGTTTTTCTATAGGAGATTGCTTAATAATGTCTATCATTTGATTGTGGAAAAACAACTTTCCATCACAGCCTTGGTACCAAAAAACTTTCCCAAATTGTGATATCTCTCCCCGTAATTGTTTTTCTAAAACATATTTATTTAACTCTTTATCCTCTACATAACCAAATGTCAAGACCAATGAAGTTAAGAAGAACTCATCGTTAAGACAAAGCCAGCGAAAACTTGAGCGATTATCATTAAATAGATATTTATTACGATGTACTAACTTGTCTATATTTTCCTTGCGTTGCTTTGAATTGACAATATCTTTCCAGTAATAGATTTTTAAATCCTTATCTTTTCTATTCTGTATTACAGAATCTTCAAACTTTACAAATTGGGGATATTTTGAATAATCAAACAATTCAGGAACACTATATAAATCTGAAATAAATAAACCTCTTTTGAAAATATAAGTGCTGTATAAGCCAGAGTCTTCATTCCTTAAAAACATAAGCTCTTTCGAACATTTATCAGAGAAATTAATTAATAAGAAATTTTTATCTGATGTATAATTGATAATTCTTCCAAAGATATTGTTTATTTTTGAGGCAAATTCTTCCTCTGTAGGCTTAATATATCCTTTTTTTTCTAACTCTTTGTCTATTATTTCTTCAATAGCTTCCAAATCACTTAAAGAATATTCATATATAGGATAGTCTGTTTCGTACATTTCTCCCATAGCTCCTGTTTTTAATTGATTTTTTAGAGTACTGAGAAAAATCTTATTTTCAAAATTCCCCTCTGTCATCTCATCAGAAGGTGCTTGAGAATTACATTTCCCAAATAATAAAAAAATCAAAATTAGTATGCCCTTCATATTTTTTTAGTTACTTCTTGTTGTTGATTCATCATCTATATCAGCTTCATCAGCCATTATTTTCAAATTATATTCTTCCTTTGTAGGTTCATAACTTGGTGGAATAACAAACCAATCTATTTCAGATTTCTCAAATTTTGAAATTTTTACCATTCTTGCACCTTCTACTCCTCCTTGATTACCTCCTAAACAGTAGTAATATTTTCCATCAGAACTCTCTCCCACAACAAATGTTATATGACCTCTTCCTCCAATATGACTACCATTTGATTCTGCTAGATCATTTTCTCCCCAATCAATAACAGCTGCCGCTCCATATATAGGTCTGTCTAATTGCTTCCAAAATTGCCACATCGCAGCCCTACACGATAGAGGAGGTGGAGTATATCCTGCTTGAGCAAAAACCCAACTTGCAAAAGCTCCGCACCAATCATTTTGTTCATCCCAACCTTTACCGTTTGAGGAAGCATTAAAATAATCATTAATTCGAGGATTATTCTCTTTACCTGCAATAGCTTTTTGTCCAATTTCAGAAATTGCAAAAGGCATCCACGGTGCCTTCCCTTTACTATGCCCCCATAAGCACTCATTTGTTTTAAAAGTTTTAGAACTTTTGTTTTTAAAGAAAATTGTTTTTTCTTCATGGTTTTTACTTTTACCAAATTTGGTATTTTTCCCTATTAGTTTACACACTTCTTTAATTTGTTGATCACTACTAGCCCAATTAGCTTTTCTATTGGCTTCTTTAGCTGCAAAATATCCCATAGATGTGAGAACTGCTAACTCTCTATTTTCACGAACTTGATCTGCTCCACTATCTGTTAAAATACTTTTTCCCCATAGTTTTTCAATTTTGTTATTTACCATTTTAAAGTTATCTTTAAAAGTTAGTTGTATCAAACCACTTCCTCTAAATCGCCAACCATCTCCAGAGGCTTCATTTCCATTGCCATACCTATTAGCGTATACAAAATTAGCAATATTTTGATCTCGAGGATTGCTTTTAATTAATTCGCTTGCTTTTTGGGATAACTCTTTACTTTTGAAAACACGGTTTTTTTTATCACGAAATTCTGCTTTTGGGTCTACAAGTGGAACAAATTCATTATTAACCATTTTCCCTTTAAAAAATCTACTTGGGAAGACTTCATACAAACGTTTTTCTGTATAATCCTTCATATTTTCCCCAGATTTTATATGCAATTTAAATCCTGTTTCTATTGCTGCTTGGGCAAAGAAGTGTGCTTTATTCCAACAAGTATCCATTTGTAGCTCTTTCATATATTTTGTATAAGTATCGGCTACAGTTTTTAATGTATCTTCTTCTACATCTGGGAAAAGCTCTCTTAGTTGTGCTACAGTAACGGGTGCTGTACATCTCGGGCAAGAATGTCCTTCTTCCTCTAGTTCAACTCTTTCAACTTTTCCTATGCCTAAGAGCCCACCAACTTTCACAGTGGCTTTATTTTCTGCTAATTTAGTTAGCTGAGGATAAGAATGTAATATTAGAGAATACCTTTCTTTTATAAAAGCTCCTTTTTCGTTACCTTCTTTCCCTTTAATCTTAAATACAGCAATTATATATCCTTTAATCCATTTGTATTTAGAAGTATCTAACTCTACTAAAAGCTCTCCTTTATCATTTATTTTTCCTTTAGCGGAATGGAATGGTTCCCCTTTTATGTTATGGGTCTTAATTTCACTCCAAGGTTTCCAAGTTAGTTCATTCTGCGTTGTATTTTTAGAATAATGAAATTTATCTCTTGTAAAAAACAATACTTCAACTTCTCTGTTTTTCATATTAGTTGCATATATCTTTAAATGTGCAACTTTTCCAGATTCTATAAATTTTCGTTTTTCAGTATCATCTGAATTACAGAAATAGGCTTCTACTATATCTCCTTTATTTGTAATTGTAAGGAGATTATTTTCAAATTCTTCATTTAAAGATTCTTTAAGGAGTTTATTATCAATAGGTTTTACTTTGAAAAATATTTGGAAATCCTTTCTATTTCTGTCTTCCTCCTTCTTCTCTTCCTCTGTTTTTCCTTTAAACACTTTTTTTACTGAGTAATGGAAAGTAAATTCTTTACTACCTACAGGAACTGTTATTTTTTCGGAGGTAAAAATGGGGTTCTTTTTATCTTTAGCATCATATACTTCTACAACAACTTCTTCTCCATCTAACCCTAAATGTTTTATATAAGCATACATTTCTTGGTCATATCCTGCTGTTGCTAAGATATTACCACTGCTTCCATCTTTGTCTATCCAATGAGGTGAAGAAATTGTAGGACGGACAATATTAATTTTTTTCTTTATTGTTTTTTTATTAATACTACAAATAACTTCAAATTCACCTTCAGCTAAAGGTGTAATTTTCATTGTTCTTGGATCTTTTGGGGAGCCGAGCCCCATTCCTTTTATTTGGAAATGTTTCTCAAAAGGTTTATGCTCAATACCATTTTCATCTATATAGCTAAAAGGAATA